>CAMBGO010000193.1 GCA_945866165.1 Chitinophaga pinensis
TCCCGCATTTGTAAATCCAAAAGCAATGCTATCATTGAAACCAATTACAACACCTGGAATACCAGGGAAAGAAACTCCGTAAGAATTATATTCAGGCGTCTTGATTTGTATTTCATACCAGATTGATGGCAATGTTAGGCCAAGATGTGGATCGTTTGATAAAATTGGTTTTCCACTTTTAGTTCTAGAGCCAGAAACCACCCAATTATTGCTTCCATTTGAAGGATTTGGTTTGTAATCTTCTGCAATTTGTATCGTATCAGTTCTTTTGAAGTAAAGTGAATCTGCAGTTGAAGGAATATTTAACGCAATACTATTGGCTTCATATTTTGTGCCTTTGGGAATAACTGGATAAAGTGAATCAGGTAGATCAGAGTATAAAATTCTGAAATTTTCTTCTCCCAACACCTTCAAGGCATTTGTAAATTCAAAATCACGATCGTATCCAGCGAGGTTGTTTGTCATCTGCTTAGTGAACAAGGCAGTTTTTAGATTTGTCCATTTTTCAGGTTTGTAACCGAGCAATTTATATTCAATTGGAAGATCTGACGTATTAAGTGTATTAATAAAAGAATTAATTCCTGCAGTATATGCATCTACAGCCGCCTTTGATGCAGGATCTTGTTCAATGGCATAAAGCGCATTCTCTGCCGCAAATACCATACCTGTTCTTCTTTGTGTTTTATCAAAGTTTATGGCTTTATCGCCAACTATTTCACTTACCCTGCCTGCGGCGGCATGTGTTTGAAATTCCATTTGCCATAGCCTGAATTTTGCATGAATATAACCTTGAACAAAAAAGGCATCATTTTCTTGCTGGGCAAAAATATGAGGTACAAGGCGTTCATCGAAATACACATCAACTTTACCATTGAGGCCAGTAACCTTTATGTCTTCATTATAATTCATGTCAACTGGTTCGGCATTTCTCCAAACACCTTCTTGTACACTCAAAAATTTTCCCAATGGAAGCGGGATGACCTTTCTCGTGTCTAACACAATTATCAATCCAATATTAACGAGCAAAAAGAAAGTAAAAATGAAGTATTTCATATCCTTTGGTATATTATCTGAAATTAACTATAAAAATTCATATTCAGTCTTTGAAAAAGTCTATTTCATTACTGAAGTCCATACCTGGAAATCGACTTGTTAATTCCAAGATAGAATTATAGGTCTTGGCCCTAAACTTTTTGTGTTCTTCAGTTTCTGGATGCATAGGTCGATGTTTTAAGGCATTTTGAATTAATTGTATTTCCTTGAAAACCTGTCGAGATTTACCATCAATACAAGTCGTTGAGAATTTTTCCCAAACATAATTAGTAGCTAGATAATTTGGATGAACCATGTCCTCGGCATAAAATCGATAATCCCTTAAATCGTCAATAACAAGCTCGTATGATGGAAAATAATGACAACAATCAAATATTTCAACAATTTTTTCAATCGCAAGTATCAATATTGATTTACTTCTGTTGTTTTCAACAAAGCCTTCTTTTAGGTGCCTGACAGGACTAACTGTAAATATTAAATTTAGAGTAGGATTATAATTTAATAGCGACGTAATAGTTTTTTCATAAACATCAATAATTTCATCAATTGATAGCATTCTCCGGGTGAATCTAGTAGATGGTACCTTATGACAATTAGCAACTGTTTTACCATCCTCTAAATCATACACAAACGCTGATCCAAAGGTGATGATTAACCAATTTGTTTTTGCTAAAAAATCATGCGCTTGTAAGATTTTTCCATTCATTGTATTTTTAGCAATGGTTAAGTCACTATGACTAAGTGATGAATGAAATTGCCAATGGTTCCACAATCCATTTTGTAAAAAAAATTCACTTTCATTAAGCTCGCGGCTAGATATGTAATCTTCAAATGACTGTGCAATACTTATTGGATTAAACAAAATACCATTGGGATTTTGTTGCACGTTAAATTTAAAACTATACAACCGCTCATAAATATGTTCTGTGAAACAAGATCCTAATAGCATAACAGAATCGTCTACTTTTATTTTATTTTCAAATGGTATGGGGTCCAGTTGAAGATGGAATTCCATTTTTATATTATTGGATTTTCAATTGCTGCCATTCTTTGTTTAGAAGCTTCAAACAATGTAATTCCTGCTGCAATCCCAACATTGAATGAATCAAAGTCTCCTTGCATTGGAATAGTAAAATGTTTGTCAGCCGATTTAGTGAGATAGGGTTGAATGCCTTTATCTTCACTACCCATCACGATACAGCAAGGTGCTTTATAATCAATTTCATATACTTTGGTAGAGGCTTTCATTTCAGCAGTAAAAACTTCAATACCATTCAAATGTAAGGTATCAACAGCTTTGAGCAGGCTATTCACCCTGCAAATCATTATTTTTTGTAGTGCTCCTGCTGATGACTTCATAGCTTCTTCGTTTAGCGAAGCAATTCCTTTATCTGGAATGATTATTATTTGTACACCACAGCAAATGGCAGTTCTTGCTATAGCACCAATATTTCTTACGTCTGTAATGCCATCAAGCATAACAAAAAGTGGAACAGCCCCATTCAATAATAAATGATCGATGGATTCCTGTAAATCAAGATATGAAACTATGCTGTTAATGGCAATGACTCCTTGGTGGTTTGCACGTGTCAATGAATGAAGCTTTTCAATCGGAACTGAGTTTATTGGAACCTGCATTTTTTGAGCAAGGATCTTAATTTCATCAATATTTTCTCCTCCTATATTTTTTTGAAGGTAGATTCGTTCTAACTGTTGTCCATCGCGAAGAGCTTCTAAAACAGGTTGCCTTCCAATAATATTATTTGAACTAGGTGACATTATATTTTTTCTTTTTCGTTTATCATAAGCTTAATTCTCAATATTGCTGCTACACTGATTGCATCTGTTATTTCAGAATTCAATACCTTTTTATAAGCATCATCAAAAGGAATAACGATTGGTTCTAGTTCTTCGGTTTCTTCGGGTTCAGGAATTCCTAATGTTAAATCAGTAGCAAGATAAACAATGCAATTCTCATCTGAAACAGAATTTGAAAGATGCATTTCAAGAATTTTTTCCCATTTATCAGCAACGATGCCCAATTCTTCCTTGAGTTCCCTTTTTGCCGAAATAAGTGGATCTACATCAAGTGGTCCTCCACCTTCTGGTATTTCTAATGAATAACTCGTTAGTACAAATCTAAATTGACCGACCAAATGAATATTTCCGTTTTGATCTATAGGGATAATTCCAATGGCAATATTTTTGTAGTGAACTTTTCCATAGATACCCTTTTTACCCGATGGATTTACAACATCATATTCAGTTACACTGATCCAAGGGTTATCATAAACACTTGTTTCAGATAAAACGGTCCAATTTCCTGTTGTAATATTCATTTGGTATAAATAAATAAACCCTCATAAGAGAGGGTTTACAATCGATTTATAAATTAATTATTTGATTTTAAAAACTGATTTTACTTTATCAACAAAATCCAATTTTTCCCAGGTAAAAAGCTCCACTTTTACTTCAAGTTTTTTTGTACTACCTGGTATATCAAAATACTTTTTAACTATTTCATTTTTTCGTCCCATATGACCATAGGCTGCGGTTTCTTGGTATATGGGATTTCTTAATTTTAATCTTGTTTCAATTGCATAAGGCCTCATGTCAAATATTTTTTCAACTTTGGCTGCAATTTCACCATCGGTCATATCTACTTTAGAAGTTCCGTAAGTATCTACAAAAATACCCATTGGTTTAGCAACACCTATTGCATATGAAACCTGTATCAATATTTCATCTGCTACTCCTGCAGCAACCATATTTTTCGCAATATGACGTGCAGCATAGGCAGCACTCCTATCAACTTTAGAAGGATCTTTTCCACTGAAAGCACCTCCACCATGAGCACCTTTTCCACCGTATGTATCAACAATAATCTTACGGCCGGTTAGTCCGGTATCACCATGAGGGCCACCAATTACAAATTTTCCAGTTGGATTAACGTGGTAGGTTATGTTTTCCTTAAAGAGTTTTTGAACAGCCTTTTTACACTTTGATTTTACTCGTGGGATAACCACATTGATGATGTCAGCTTTAATTTGAGCAAGCATTTTGTCATCATTGGAATTGAAATCATCATGTTGTGTTGAAACAACAATTGTGTCTATTCTGCTTGGTTTATCATTGTCATCATATTCAATAGTAACCTGGCTTTTCGCATCAGGTCGTAAATAAGGCATCTTTGAATTCTTCTCTCTTCTGATATCTGCTAATTCAATTAAGATTTTGTGTGCAAGGTCTAAGGCGAGAGGCATTAAATTTTCAGTTTCATTTGTTGCATATCCAAACATCATCCCCTGGTCTCCTGCTCCTTGGTCTTCTTTCTTTTTTCTTTCAACGCCCCTATTGATATCTGCAGATTGTTCATGAATGGCAGACAATATGCCACATGAATTTGCCTCGAACATATATTCACTCTTGGTATATCCAATTTTTGAAATAACGTCGCGTGCTATTTTTTGAACATCTAACGTGCACTTTGATTTAACCTCACCCGCCAAAACAACCTGTCCTGTAGTCACCAATGTTTCACAGGCAACTTTTGCCATTGG
>CAMBGO010000194.1 GCA_945866165.1 Chitinophaga pinensis
CCTTCTTTTATGAAAAAGGGGGAGGCAGTATGCCCGACTTAGGAGTTTATAATATTGCAACATTAACAGCCTTGCTTGGGCCCGCTCAATCAGTAATGGCTATGACTAGCATTGTAAATCCTGAAAGAGAGATTGATATTAAAGGCAAGGTTAAAGTAGAAGCTGAAGACAATGCACATATTTTGTTAGACCATGGTAAAGGAATCATTAGTCATGTAATGTGCGGTTTCAATTATTTTGATCCTCATGGTCATGAAGCAAAGGGACAGCAGTTGCATTCCATTCAAATATATGGCGATAAAGGAAACATGAGATTGATTGGATATGATTGGGAAACGTATGGTGTATACCTTGATGATTCTTGGGAAAAACCTGCAACGTTATTTGAACCTGAAACTGGTGGTTATCTATGGCAGGAAGGTGCAACGAAAGTAGCTGAATCAATTGTAAAAAATATTGTGCCAAGAATTAATGTTGAACATGCCTTGCATGTGCTTGAGATCATGGAAGCTTCCAGAAAGTCATCTGATAAAGGTGTAAAAATAATGTTAGAGTCGAAATTTAAGTGGCCGATGGTTTAATAATAGTCAGACGTCAGAATTCAGACGTCAGAAATCAGAGGTAAGATTTAAGAGTAAACTTTTTTTAAAATAAACTGAAATTTAAATTTGTAATTTATTTCCTGTTTCCTGACTTCTGAAGTCTGACGTCTGTCTTCTAAAATCTAATAATTTTATCTAACTTCACCACACTGGAACATTAGCTCAGTTGGTTTAGAGCATTACTTTGACAGAGTAGGGGTCACTGGTTCGAGCCCAGTATGTTCCACATCCCTCAATAATAGCATGGCTAATACAAAATCAACCCCCGATTTCAAGCAGCAGGAAGAAACTGAAGTACTCGACAGTTCAGGATTTGTATTGATTGTTTGGAATGATGATATCAACACTTTCGATTGGGTCATCAAAACCCTTATTGAAGTGTGTGGGCATGATAAAGAACAGGCTGAACAATGCGCCATGCTTATTCATAGCAAGGGAAAATATGGGGTGAAGAATGGCGACTACGATGAACTACGTTCCATGTGTGATGTGATTGTTGATAGGGGTATTGGTGCTACCGTGGAAGAGGTGGTTTCATGATTAGCCGTTTGTGATTTATTTTTTTTTAACTTAACTTGTATTTAGGTAATTATTTGAAGGTTAAATGGTTTGCCTTTTTATGTTTTTTTAAAAAAGCTATCATTATTTATACTTTTGAGTCTAATTGGTTTAAAAAATTCATTTCATCGGTAATTCACAAGTAAAAAATTCAAAATGGCATTCAATAAAATGTTAGAATTATTTCACAAAAATCTTCTTTCGGATAAAACCAAAATTAGAAGTGAAAGGATTATTTTGATGATTGCAATAGCAAGTTTTATTATTCACTTGTTAATTATATTTTTTGTTAACTATGGATTTATTCCATACCAAACAAATTCAGATTTACTCAAAAATCCTATTGCTGCTATATATACACCTTTCTCCTTCATTCTTGTTTATGAAGTATATCTATTGATTTATTATCTGCCAAAATCAATTACTACGTATATCATTAAGCAATATGAAATCATTACCCTTATTATCATTCGAAGATTATTTAAAGACCTTTCTACATTATCTCTTTCGTCAGATTGGTTTAAAATAAAATACGACTTACAATTTACCTATGACTTGGTTGCGTCTGTATTGTTATTTTTCTTGATTTATAAGTTCTACGTTCAAAGCAAAAAAAGGTATAGAAGCTTGGGCGTCAATGAAGCTAATGGTGATGGAATGGCTAGGTTCATAAAAATAAAAAAAGTAATTGCAACTATTTTAGTGCCTATCCTGGTTTTTGTTGCTATTTTCTCTTTTGTTAACTGGTTTGTAAGTTCGCTAAACTCCAACCCATCTTCAGATGTCTCGTTCATGAATATTAATAATATCTTTTTTGAACAGTTTTTTACTATCTTAATAATAGCGGATGTTATTTTATTATTATTCTCTTTTTTTCATACAGCAGAATTTCATAAGGTTATTAGAAATTCTGGGTTTATCATCTCTACTATATTGATTAGGTTGTCTTTCTCAGTTAGTGGCTTGCTTAATACCGTACTTATTGTGACTGCTATATTTTTTGGGTTATTAATAATAATCATACACAATCAATATGAGAAGCATATTGCTCAGATTGAAGGCAATGCAGGTCATAAATTGAATTAAGAAACTTAGAGTAGATTAATTTAAATAACTGTTAACCATACTATACATGTTAACCAATGTCTAGGTTGCACTGATTTACATTAATTAGGTAAAGACTACAGCATCTTCAGGGTATAGTTCGGCATGTCTTATCACCATGGATTTGATGTATTCGTTGGGAATACCGGGCTCAAGCAAACTAACCAATTTTTTTGGAGGTTGTTTTCTTGTTTTCTTCGCTATAAATCCAGTGGCACACAAATCTTTCTTCCCAATCATTACACAACTGTATTCTTCCTCGTTCCGACCTTGACCAAAAATTATGATGGAAGGTTCGGAACTGGTTAAATGCTGGATTGCCTTGCTTACTTTTTTGTTGTACAAACGAGGATCATTTATAGTCTTGCAAATTCCACAACAGAATTTTTCTTCAAGGCCAACACATTCAATACTATCTTCCTGTAAAAAGCACATTTTGGGACAGAGCTTAAATTCCCTAACCAATCTGTTAAGAATTCTGATACCATCTATTTGTAATGGAAAGGATGTATGAACTTGTATGTTTTTTTTCTTTTTCACAATTGCTAACCTATTGATACCTCTTTGATCTGTGAAACTACAAACCCCATATCGTTGCTCGAATTTTTTTTGTGATCTATTGAATCTTGGCCAAAGCCTTTTTATCTCCATGCTTTCATAAATATTGGCCATAAGCTCGTTGCCACATTCTCTATAACTGATTTTTGTAACGACTCTCAGCAGTTCTTGTTTACGACCGCTAACAGAATTATTTGAGAAATGGCTTATGACCCTTTTTTGGAGTCTTTTTGCTTTTCCAACATAAACGATTTTCCCTTTTACATCATGAAAATAATAGATGCCTGGTGTATTTGGCATGCTTTCAATTTCTGCTGTATTCAAATGCATTGGCAAATAACTTTCCCTACTTCCTTTTTTTAGCATGCCTTGCAAATGATTTTCTTTGTCGTTTTCAAGCAAGAGCATAAAAAGTTTAGTAGTGGCATTGGCATCCCCCGAAGCCCGGTGTCTGTTTGAAACTTGAATGCCTAATGAACGGCAAAGGTTGCCAAGACTATAACTTGGAAGGCCTGTAAACACTTTTCTGCTTAGTCGCACTGTACATACTTTTCCTGATTGTAGTCGATATCCATGTTGTGAAAGCTGATGTGCTATAAATGAGTAATCAAAATTGACATTGTGGGCAATAAAAATTTTATCACAAAGGAGCTCATGTACCTGTTCTGCAATTTGGTTGAAAACTGGTGCCCCAGCAACCATGTCGTCTGTTATCCCCGTTAGATTTTGAATAAATAAAGGGATTGGTTGCATTGGATTGACCAAGCTTTCAAAACGGTGCAAAATTTCTCTTCCATCCGTTATTACAATAGCAATTTCAGTAATGCTACCACTTGTGGCATTTCCTCCAGTTGTCTCTATATCTACTATTGCATACATGCTCTCCCTGTTTAGGAAGGGCAAAGATAATTTCCTTTATCTGGGGATTTACATAAATCGAGCGGTTATTTTAAGAACTTAGGTGAAAATTGAAATGAGCTTCAGTTTCTAATTCGAGTTCTCTTTCGGTTAATTTTTTCCATGCCTTATTTTCAATCCATATACCCTGTAAGGTTTTGCTTTTCTCAATTGCATTTTGCAATTCGAAACGCGTGTCGCCAGAGCCAAGTATTAATAGGGCATTAACTCCTGATAAATTGGTTATGACTTTTTTGAGAAATTTTTGATGATAATTATTCTCCCTTTGCTGATCATGTTTTTCTCTCGAGAGAGTCGTGCCAAATAAACTAGTCTTGTCGGTTTCCTCACCATCAAACCTTTCTCTTTGCCAATGGTCTGAGAATAATTCAATGTACTGTTTGGTGCCATCTGGATCAATGGCGAGAATTTTTGTATTTCGACGATCTATCCAAATTGAATACCTGCGGTTGTTTAAAGATTTTTTCATTTCTAATCATTTAATTTTCATTGTTTTCTAGTATGCAATTTTTAATTTTTAATGCGTAATACTAATGATTGAAATCATCTTATATATTATTATGTATCATATGAATAAAATCAGGTATTTTTTGACGTTCTTTTTAAAATAAGTTTTAAATTTATATGGCTACTGAATTGTGATATACTCATTTAGTCCTCTCTGTTAATTGAGTTTCTGGATTTTGATTTGTTTTTCAGTGATAATCTAAATTTGATTGTATGAAATTCTCATCGGATTCTATTCCAAATGGATTAAAGGTCGCCTTGGCTGTTTTATTAATTTATGGTGCAATAGCCTTGGTTACGCTCCTTGTTTGGAATAAAGAATAATGGTACTTATTTTCTATTGGCATAGAAAAACGGGGAACAAC
>CAMBGO010000195.1 GCA_945866165.1 Chitinophaga pinensis
ATTTATAGAGCAATTCATAGTACTCATGCGCCATGCGGTTAGAGTTGAATTTAAATCGCACATCTTTCATACTATTTTTAACAACTTCTCTCCATGTATGTTGTTGATCGTAGTACAATGGAAGTATTTCCTCGTATAGTATCTTGTAAAGTTGATCAAGGTCGTATTGGTCTTGCTCCTGATCATGCATGTTTTCATAATCCAATGGAGGAACCACAAATCCATTATTTCCATGGTTTATAAATTCTACAATCCATCCATCATTTGTTGAGAAATTAACAGCACCATTCATAGACGCAGTCATTCCACTTGTACCAGATGCTTCTCTTGGAACCCTTGGATTGTTCAACCAAAGATCTGAAGCCTGTTTGAGTCGCTTGCTTAGTCCCAGTTCATATCCTGTACAAACAGCCATATTATCATAGCGCTTGCTTAAGTGAACAAGGTGATTGAATTCAGTTATGGCTGGGTAATCGACAGGATATGGTTTTCCTGCCCAAATAAATTGTACAGGATATTTTTTTTCTGCTAGCAATGCTTCGAATCTTTCCTTATCACGGGTGATAAGATCGGCACGTTTGTATCCTGCAAAACGCCTAGCCCATACAATAGTAAACACATCGGGATCTAATAATTTGCCTGTATGGTCGGCCACCACATCAAATGCCCTTTTCTTTAGAAATCTTTTTCTGTCGATGAATTGCTCTTCATTTTGTTCATCCATCGCAAAATACAATTGCTTATCTGACCAGTATTTCCAGTTTTGAGAATTTGTAATATGAATAATTGGACATATACCTTCATATTTACTCCACATTTTTCTACTGACATGTCCATGCAATTCAGAGACAGCATTGGAGAGCCTGGCTAAACGAAGGGCAACAAGAGAGTGATTGAATTGATCGTCTTTAATACCAGTTATCTGTCTCACCTTATCCAAGGAAACTCCATTGAAATAAGACATTTTCTCGCACAAGTAAATATCGTGTTTTTCATTACCGGCCTCTTCTGGAGTATGGGTTGTGAAAACCAATCGCTTTTTTATTTCATTCAAATCACCGTTGAACTTTTTATACAAATAAAACGCTGAAGAAATTGCATGCGCTTCATTCAAATGATATACATCGGGATTGAAACCAAGTTCATCAACAAGCTTGGCACCAGCCACTCCCAATAAAATAAATTGTGCAACTTTGGTGGCAACATTTGCATCGTAAAGTCTGTGCGTAATTGTTTGAGAAACATAATCGTTTTCAGGGCAGTCTGTACTCAGCAAAAACAAAGGGGCACTCTGAAAGGTTTCTGGGTTCAAATAAAATACCTTAACCCATACTGGAGCATCGTGAATGGTGATTTCAAATTTGATGCCAGTATCCTCTAAAAAATTATAGGTTTTTTCATTCCATTGAACTTGCAATGTTTGATCCTGGTTTCTTGCTTGGTCGTAATAACCATATTTCCATAGAATACCAATAGCAATCAAATTTTGCTTCAATTCATAGGCACTTCTAAGGTGTGAACCTGACAGAAACCCCAATCCCCCACTATAAATCTTTAGGGGTTGATGAACAGCAAATTCCATTGAGAAGTATGCTACTTTTTTGGAATAGTTTGAGTCAATTGAATAAGGTACTTTGTAGTTGTGAAAGCTTGACATAATGTATGATCAAAATGAGGCTGCAAGATACTTCCAAAAATTGATTTCTGAAAATTTAATGCGTATCTTATACGCATTCCATTTAAGTTATTTTTTTTGCATTTACTCATTTGACATAAAATATATTAAGCTTATCACCCATTTTAACTATTCCATTCATTGACTTATCTTGCAATAAATAGTAATATGCGTGGCTTGATTTCAGCTTTGTTGGTTTTCGGGCTATTTTCTTGTAGCAATAAGCCGAAAGACATCAATGGTGAGGAGCCAATCGAATCAGCCGATTTTATAAATGCCTTCACTGAGAGCGCTCTGCCAATTTTATTTACCGATACAACACTGGGCAAAAAACAAGATCCAAATTTGCTCATCAAAAATAAAACCCTCCTTGGTTTCATTCCAGATAGCTTATTCATAAATGCATTTGGAAACACAAAGAATATTCAATTTTACAGGAAAAGTCGCTATAAAGTGGCGTCTGAGGAAACTTACTTGTTTTTTATAGCGGTACAGAAAGAAAAAAAAGTGGCCTACATTGTTTGCTTTGACAAAAATCTTGAATACAGTGCGGGAATGGAATTATTACAGAATAATTCAAAAGAGGGTGTTAGCGCAGAAGCTGGAATGGATAAAAAAATGACGGTTGTTATACAACGTAACAAACAATCTAAAGAAGGCAAACTTATTTATAATAAGAGTGCCTATGTATACAATACAGAGGGTTTATTTACTTTGATACTTACAGAAAGCAATGCACCATTTGAAGAACCCTCCATATACAATCCAATAGATAGCTTCCCTTCAAAAGAAATCTTCTCTGGTAATTATAGCATTGATAAGAAAAATTTTATTTCTATAAGGGATGGTGTTAATGCCAATAAATTATTGTTTTTCATTTCAATTTCAAAAAAGAATGGAGGATGTGAAGGAAGCTTGCGTGGAGACATGACCAAGGTTAAACCAAATGTATTCCAGTACAACAAAGCCGATGATCATTGCATCATTGAATTCACTTTCACAAAAAAGCAAGTCCAAGTAAAGGAACTTGAAGCCTGCGGTAACCACCGGGGTGTTAGGTGTTCGTTTGATGGGCAGTTTAGGAAGGGGAGGTAGTACAGAAGTCAGACGTCAGGAGTCAGACTTCAGAATACAGACGTAAGATGTAAGACATAAGATGTAAGACATAAGAGACAGGAGAGGTGGCAGACTGGAGCGAAGCGACAGACTGCCGGGGTGGTGGCATTTGCAAACCTCGTTTCAGCAAAAAATATAGTTACAACTAATTCTCTTAGTTTGACAGGTCTAACTGCCAGTACCAAATACTTTTGGAGAGTAAAGGCGAATAGTTCATCTACAAACAGTGAATGGTCGGCTGTTTGGAGCTTTACAACTGCAATGGCAGGTGCACCTACTCTTGCTTCTCCAGCAAACAATACAAGTTCAATAGCGCTTAATTCTATCTTCAAATGGAATTCAACAGGTGCGGCTTTGTATGAAATTGAAATAGCAATAAAAAACACTTTCATTGCATCAACCATTGTAGCTAAAAACATTTCTTTAAATACAAATGCATTCACCCCTACTACATTGAAAAATAGAATAACATACTATTGGAGAGTACGCTCAAAATCTGCTGATGGAAAAACAGTGAGTGCTTGGTCGGCGGTGTGGAAGTTTACGACGGTGAGATAGAAATCAGAATTCAGACGTCAGATGTCAGATGTCAGGAGACAGAAGTCAGGAGTTAGAATTCTGATTTCTGACGTCTGAATTCTGATTTCTGACATCTGATTTCTGTCGTCTGACGTCTGATTTCTGACGTCTATTCAAACACCACCCCCTCAATAATATCATCAAAGGTCTCTCGCCTTCTGATGAGTTTGAGTTGATCTTCTTTTACTAAAACTTCAGCGGGACGTGAGCGAGAATTAAATCGACTGCTCATTTCAAATCCATAAGCACCAGCATTGTTGAATACGAGAAGATCATTCGGACGAACTTCATTTAGTTCACGATCCCATGCAAAAGTGTCTGTTTCGCAAATATTACCAACAACATTATATATTTTGATCTCCCCTTCAGGGTTAGAGATATTTTTTATCTGGTGATAGGCGTCATAAAACATTGGACGAATCAAGTGATTGAATCCGCTGTTCACGCCAACAAAACTTCTTGAAGGAGCATGCTTTAGAACATTTGCTTTTACCAAAAAATATCCGGACTGACTAACCAAGAATTTTCCTGGCTCAAACCAAACCTGAAATGTTTTTCCATTTTCTTTTTCAAACCTCTCAAACACAGCAGCAACCGCTTCTCCAAGCGATTCCATATCGGTGCCTTTTTCATCAGGCTTATATGGCACTTTGAATCCACCACCCAAGTCAACTACTGAAATCGTTGGAAATTGTTTTGTCAGTTCCAATACCAATTCCAATCCTTTTACATAAACGTCGATATCCTTGATCTCACTTCCAGTATGAATATGCAATCCCTTTATTGTGATGCCCGTTGATGAAACAATATTTTTTATTTCTTCAACTTGATCAACAGATATTCCAAACTTACTATCAATATGTCCTGTAGAAATCTTTATATTACCACCCGCCATGATATGCGGATTCAACCTCACAATCACTGGATAGTTTGAACTAAATTTTTGCCCAAATTCTTCAAGAATAGAAAGGTTATCGATATTGATATTGAGTCCAAGTTCGGTTGCTTCAATATATTCTTCAAGCGCAACACTGTTGGGTGTAAAAATAATTTGATCCGGCTTGAAACCAGCTCTCATAGCGAGTTTTACTTCGTTGATGCTTACACAATCTATTCCACCACCAAGTGATTGAATAATTTTTAGAATGTTAATATTTGTAAGTGCCTTACAAGCATAAAAAATTTTCGCATCATTT
>CAMBGO010000196.1 GCA_945866165.1 Chitinophaga pinensis
CCATCAAGGAGCTTGGAGAAATTATATATGGCAATCAATTGATTGAAGAAATTTGCCAAACTGCCGAAACAGAGGGAAAAACTTCTCAGTTAAATGAAGATTTCAAATCAGGTGAATATGATTACAATAAATACTCCCTTGATTTATTACCCTTAGCAGGTTCACTTTTGGCGTCCAAGCCAATAGAAAAAAATTACGCATCCAGATTGGCAGATGACAAACCTACCCGGCCGCCGCTGGAATTTCTGCGCTATTAAAATCAAAGGCCAACGTCAGCCTTACTAATTTTCTACATCACAATGGTTCGCCATTGCACATTCACGCATCCTGAAATAATACATGAAAACGTTTATTAATAAGAATACCACAAGTGCCGACCTCCTTGGAGGTATGGTTGTTTTTTTAGTAGCCCTCCCTTTATGCCTTGGAATAGCAGTTGCCAGTGGCGCACCACCTTTTGCAGGCATCATCACGGGCATCATTGGTGGCATTGTTGTTGGGATACTAAGCAAATCAAATGTAAGTGTAACTGGACCAGCAGCTGGATTGATTGCAATTGTGCTCGTTGCTATTACTGATTTGGGCTACGAATCATTTCTGGTGGCGGTAATGATCGCAGGACTCATCCAGCTTACACTTGGAGTGGCAAAAGCGGGAGGGATCTCCAGTTATTTTCCTACAAGTGTGATTGAAGGAATGCTGGTTGCGATTGGCATCATCATCATCAAAAAAGAATTGCCTCATGCCATCGGATACGACCTAGAGCACGAGGGTGATTTTTATTCATACCAATTATTGAAAGAAGATCAAGGATTCTTTGGAGAACTACTGCACTCCTTCAATTTTGCCCATACAGGAGCAATGATAGTAACAATCATTTCCATTGCAATCATAGTTGCATTCAACAAAGTGCCTGCACTCAAAAAAATCAAGGCCATCCCTGGTGCATTGGTTGCTGTAGTGGCCGGTATATTGCTTAACGAAGCTTTCAAAGCACTTCACCCTAGTTGGGTAATTGCAAATGAACACCTGGTTGTTTTACCAACAGCAGATTCATTTTCAGCATTCATTGGACAGTTTCAAACACCCGAATTTTCAGCATTTTCGAATCCACAGGTATGGATCGTAGGGCTAACAATTGCAATTGTTGCAAGCATAGAAACACTTCTATGTCTGGAAGCAGGAGACAAGATGGATCCATTGAAACGATACTCAAGTGCAAACGTAGAATTAAGAGCACAGGGCATCGGCAATATATTGTCAGGACTCATCGGCGGACTGCCCATGACATCCGTGATTGTAAGAACAACTGCAAATATCAATGCTGGTGCAAAAACAAAAATGTCTGCAATTTTTCACGGTGCATTTTTGTTGATTGCTGTTATTTTGATTCCTGGAATATTGAACAAAATACCCATGGCAAGTCTTGCAGCCATTTTAATTATGATCGGCCTAAAATTGGCCAGCCCAAAAGTATTCAAACACATTTGGAGCTCAGGACTGCAACAATTCATTCCATTTATCATTACAGTCATAGCTGTTGTATTCACAGACCTGCTTAAAGGAGTTGGGATTGGCTTGATCGTTAGCATTTTCTATATACTGAAAGGTAATATGAAGCTTGCTTATAACTTTAGAAAAGATCAGTATAATGAGGGAGAAACCATCCATATTGATCTTGCGCAAGAAGTATCATTTTTGAACAAAGCAGCAATCAAACAAACTTTGAATGATTTGCCCAATAACAGCAAACTGATCATTGATGCCGGCAATACTGTTTATATCGATTTTGATGTATTGGAATTATTCAGAGACTTCCTGCAATTTGGAGCGAAAGAAAGAAACATCGATGTAAAACTTGTAAATTTCAAATCAATTTACAACATGAAAGATGCACAGCACGTGCACTCTGAAAAAGATTAATAACAATCAAACCTAATCACATGAAATCGTACGAAAAATTATTAGAGAATAACAAGAGCTGGGCCCGTGAATCAATTGAAAAAGATCCGGAATTCTTCAACCGATTAAAAAATACCCAAACTCCAGAGTATCTATGGATTGGCTGCAGCGACAGCAGGGTTCCGCCAGATTCTATCACAGGTACCCTTCCAGGTGAAATTTTTATACATAGAAATATTGCTAATATGGTTGTGAATACTGACCTTAATATGTTGTCTGTATTACAATATTCAGTAGAGGTACTTAAGGTAAAACACATTATTGTTTGTGGCCACTATGGATGCGGAGGGGTTAAGGCTGCTATGACAAATAGTTCACTTGGCATCATTGACAAATGGCTGAGAAATATCAAAGATGTACATAGGTTTAATAGGGAAGAAGTAGACGCTATTGAAAATGAAGATGAAAAGATCGATAGAATGATAGAATTGAATGTAAAGGAGCAGGTTATGAACCTTTCTAAAACATCCATTGTTCAACGTGCTTGGAAAAATTCAAATGCTCCCGATATCCATGGCTGGGTTTACGGACTTAACAATGGATTGATTAAACCAATATTTGAATTAAAAGCAGGTACACATATTGATCCATTATACGAGTACGATAATCTCTAAAATTATCAAGCCCTGGCATCAATCTCAGCACAAATGCTTGTAAAGATTGTATCAATCTCACCAAGTCCATTTAGCGTTACCACTTTATCAAACGCTGAATAGTGCTCAGCTACTGCCAGGGTTTCATTTTTATACACCGAAATTCTTTTCTTTTGTACGGACTCATCTGCATCATCAGTTCGGCCAGAAGTCTTAGCACGGTTTATCATTCTGGCAATTAACTCTTCTTCGGGAACGTCCAAGGCCAACACAACATTGATTGCAGTAGCATGGCTATCTAAAAGATTATCCAATGCAATAGCCTGTGCCTTTGTTCTTGGAAACCCATCAAATAAAAATCCATTTACACCCTTATTGGCACTTATTGCCGCATCAACCATACCAATTACCACTGCATCAGGAACCAATTGCCCTTTGTCCATAAAGGACTTAGCTTCCATTCCTAATTTTGTTTGATTGCTAATTTCGGATCGAAGCAAATCGCCAGTTGAGAGGTGCTTAAACCCGTATTTGGCAATCAATTTTTCAGATTGTGTTCCCTTGCCACTGCCAGGAGGACCAAATAAGATAAGGTTGAACATGAACTTATTTTATTAAAAGTTGTAATAAATAATGAAATTGGCAGAAAGCCATTTTCAAAGGACCAAATATACTTAGTTTTGATTTTAAATGAAAAAAGCCATGAACATTAAAATAGGTTTGATTTTACTAACTGCCTTAACAGCTATTCACTGTGGATTTTCACAAGATAAAAACATAAAAAAATCAACTAAAATGAGCGAATCAGAAAATTTAAACCCTGCATTTTCTCGAAATAGTTCAGAAAAGGTTGAACTAAAGGAAGAGGAATGGAAAAAGGCATTAACACCAGAACAATATTATGTTGCCAGACAAAAGGGCACGGAAAGGCCCTGGACCAGCAAGTTTGAAAAATTCGAAGAAAAAGGCACATACTATTGCGCAGCCTGTGGCAATACATTGTTTCAAAGCAATACAAAATTTGATAGTGGATGTGGCTGGCCCAGTTTTTTTGAGCCAGTATCGAAAAAAAGCATGATATATACGTCAGATAAAAGCTTGGGCATGGAAAGAACTGAAGTAGAATGTGGCCGCTGCAAGGCACACCTAGGGCATGTTTTCAATGATGGTCCACCCCCAACAGGATTGCGGTATTGTATCAACGGAGTGGTTCTTGGATTTGAAAAGGGAGATAAAGACAAGTAAACTCAATCGAATCATATTCAATTAAAAAAGGCATAAGCTCTGAACAGCTTATGCCTTTTTTGTATTTAAAATTTGCGTGAATTATTTCGCCTGATCCATCTCAAGGTTAACAATAATCTCAACATCTTTTCCTACAGCCAAACCACCTGCTTCCAATGCTGGTGCATACTTCAAGCCATACTGCAAACGATCGATTGTTACTCTAGCCTTGAAGCCTGCTTTGATACCACGACCAGTATTGATTTGACCACCATAAGTAACATCAAATTCTACAGTCTTGGTTACATCACGAATAGTCAAGTCCCCAGTTAACTTGTACTTATTTCCACCCAATGGCTTGAATGACTTACTAACGAAAGTCATTTTAGGAAATTTCTCAGCATTGAAGAAATCATCACTTTTCAAATGGCCATCCCTGCGTTCGTTATCAGTATTTACTGAATTCACATCCACAGAAAATTTAATCGAAGCATCAGAAAGATCAGCTTTTGAGGCAACAAGGCTACCTTCAAAACCCCTGAAAGATCCCTCCACTTCAGAAACCACCATATGTGATACATTGAATTTTACATTGGAATGAACCTTGTCCACGTTCCATGTTGTTTGTGCGGCTAAACCTGAAACCATGAAAGCCAGGATTACCAATGAGAATAATTGCTTTTTCATTTTAAAATTATTTGATGTTTAAACACTAAATTACGGCAATTTTAGCCATATTCCAAAAATATAC
>CAMBGO010000197.1 GCA_945866165.1 Chitinophaga pinensis
AAAACCCCTAATATGGCCTTGGTTTCGGCAATATCACCCAATGGGGTTGACGTGCCATGAACATTGATATAGTCGATGTCTTCAGGAACCATCTCAGCCTCTCTTAAGGAAGCCCTCATTACATTGAGGGCACCAAGGCCTTCCGGGTGAGGAGCAGTAATATGATGGGCGTCAGCAGTAGCACCGCCTCCGGCAATCTCAGCATAGATGGTCGCACCGCGCCTTTTAGCATGTTCGTATTCTTCAAGTATGAGGGCGCCGCCGCCTTCTCCCATTACAAATCCATCGCGTTCTTTATCAAATGGCCTAGAGGCTGTTTTGGGATCATCATTTCTTTCACTCAATGCCTTCATGGCATTGAAGCCTGCAACTCCTGCATCACAGATAACTGCTTCACTACCGCCAGCAACCATCACATCTGCCTTGCCCAAGCGGATATAGTGAAAAGCTTCAATGAGGGCGTGTGTTGATGAAGCGCAGGCACTTACAACTGCAAAATTCGGACCCCTAAAACCATGCCTTATTGAGATATGACCTGCAGCAATATCCAGGATCATTTTAGGAATGAAAAAGGGATTAAATCTAGGTGTTCCATCTCCTTTTGCATAATTCATGACTTCCTCTTGGAAGGTCATCAGACCACCAATTCCGCTGGAAAAAATTACGCCTGTCCTGTCAGGATCAACTGTTTCTTTACTGATGCCCGCATTCTTGATAGCCTCATCACTTGCTACGATTGCCAATTGAGTAAAGCGATCAAGTTTTCTTGCCTCTTTTTTATCGAGGTAATCAACAGGATCAAAGCCCTTTACTTCGCAAGCGAATTGGGTTTTGAATTTTGATGCATCAAAAAGTGTTATCCTATCAGCACCAGACACTCCATTTAGGAGACCACTCCAGTAATCTGCAGCAGTATTTCCTATGGGCGTGATGGCACCTATCCCAGTAACAACAACGCGTTTTAATTCCATATTGAATGGGTGAATATTAGGCTAGAGACCTAATTACTTGGAATGTTCTTCCAGATAAGAAACTGCCTGACCAACTGTTGTGATCGTTTCAGCCTGCTCATCAGGGATGGAAATATTAAACTCCTTTTCAAATTCCATAATCAACTCAACGGTATCCAATGAATCTGCTCCAAGGTCATTTGTAAATGATGCCTCAGCAGTAACTTCAGCTTCGTCTACACCAAGTTTATCAACAATTATCTTCTTTACTCTTGTTGCGATGTCTGACATAATTATTATGTTTGGTTTAAGGAAGCAAATTTATACTATTTGTAACAAAAACAATTTTTAAGACCAAATAGTAATCAACATTTTTGATAACTCAATGTTTTTCAATTAAATACAATAGATTTCAATTGGGTAAATAATGGACTATTAATCAATACTTAATGCTAATCACAAATGCAAATACTTAAAGGTTGTTCCAAATCAGTTAAATTGTGGAATGCCAATGAAACACATCGAACACAATTCAGCTGAATACCAAGCCATGGTTTCCTTGAGAATGAAAATATTAAGGGAACCTTTGGGATTGTCTTTTACCCCTGAAGACCTTGAAAAAGAGAAGGAGGATTTCTTATTGTGCGCCTATGATGATGATAAAATGGTTGCCTGTTGTGTACTGAGTAAATTAAGCGATCATAGCTGCCAACTCAGGCAGATGGCAGTATCTCCTTCGATGCAAAAAAACGGATTGGGAAGAAGCCTCTTGGATTTTGCTGAAAAAGTTGCATACGACAGTGGATTTAGAAGTATGGTCATGCATGCCAGAAAAACGGCAGTAGGATTCTATCAAAAACAGGGCTATGAAATACATGGGGAAGAATTTGAAGAAGTAACGATACCCCATTTCGAAATGCAAAAACAACTCATAAAACTATAGCTTCCGTTTACCAAATGCATCAGCAAGAATTTTTCTTGCCTCAGTAATGCTTTCAGCATTTTCAAAAACATTTTTAGGGACTAGAAAAAAAGTCTTCCGGTCAAAATAAAGATGAAAAAACCCAGGTGTTTCATAATAGCTAGAAAACTCCCTCCATGCCCAACCTTTTCGACCGGTGTCGGTATTGATAAAAAAATGATTCGGTTCAATTGAAACCTCAAATTGATCTTGAAAGGTTTTGCTCTTCTTATAAATTACCAGTGGCAGCCAAATCCAAAATGCAAACATCATTGAAATCCACAATACAGAACTCATAATAAATGGTAGCGGAGAAATTAATTTATACCCATAAAGAATTGCAGCAAGCAAGGCGAATACATTCACCAAGATCATCATTAATTTGATTTCTCTACGCGAAATAAAATGATAGCGCAACGCCTGCAGCACAGTCCTTTTTTCGTATTTTATGTTAACTACCACTTGTATGATTTTGAATAATAAAGCCTGATTGTTATGCAAAATAAGATATTACAAAACAACTACTGCCATGTTTTTCAAAACAAGATAATCACCTTATAAACTTACACCGTGTGTAATGGTTAGAGGCTGCCATTTGTGGAGAAATTGTTCTTATACATGAGGAGAAAAAAACCACGATGCTTAAAAAACATATCAGTGGTATGATAGTAGATTTTACTGTTGCCATTTAGTTTGAATTTTTTGAAAGTAAAATCAGTTATCAATACTAAACTATGACTTGGGGTTTTATTTTTAGTTAAAAGTATTATTTAGTAATCTTTAAAAAGACGAAAGATATAAGACTTGAGATACAAGTAATACAAATCTTGTGTCTTAAATCTCATTTCAGATTAATCAAAAAAAAAGCCAGCTTTCGCTGGCTTTAAAAATTATGCTTTGAAGAAATTAGCTACAGCCCATGCTGTTACCGCAATTCAAACATTTGTAACAGGTGCCGCTACGAACTGTGATATGGCCGCAGGTGTTACATGCAGGAGCATCACTTTGCATACTCTTCATATATTCCTGTGTGCTATTTTCAGCTTTAACAGCAAGAGGAGCCTTTTGCGACTTCGGGACAGATGCCCCAGATGGTGCTACCACCCTTACATCTGAAAGTTCAGGCTTACTGCTGATTTCATATTTTGATCCTGGTGCATCATCCCAATCATCTTCTCCAGTATTCATTACTTCAGGTTTGTCTTTGATATGAACCAAGTCTGACCTATCAAGGTACTCATAAGCAAGACACCTGAAGATGAAATCGACAATCGATGTTGTTGATTTGATATTTGGATGATCCACCATACCAGATGGCTCAAATTTCGTGAACACGAATTTCTCAACAAACTCTTCTAATGGCACACCGTATTGAAGGCCTACAGACACTGCAATTGCAAAACAATTCATTAAGCTACGGAGTGTTGATCCCTCTTTTGCAAGGTCAATGAAGATCTCACCAAGCGTGTTATCACTATATTCCCCAGTTCTTAAGAAGATAGCCTGGCCATTGATTTTTGCTTTTTGGGTATAGCCACGTCTTTTTGCTGGTAATGTCTTACGCTCAACAATACGTGATAACTGACGTTTCAATTTAGTGTCTGGTGCAGCCTGCATACGCTTCTGTAATTCATCAAGCAATTCATCAACAGTAAGCTTGCTAACATCTAGCAAATTGCTATCGCTTGACATTGCATCAGCAGTAGTATCGTCATCCGATTTGCTTTCACTCTTGTTGCTGAGTGGCTGACTTAATTTTGAACCATCGCGGTAAAGTGCACATGCCTTGAGGGCTAATTTCCAACTCATCAAATAACAATCGGCAATTTCTGCAATGTTCGCTTCGTTTGGAAGGTTAATTGTTTTAGAAATGGCACCGCTAATAAAAGGCTGTGTTGCGGCCATCATACGGATATGTCCGTGTGCATGAATGTAACGCTCCCCTTTTTTACCACACTTGTTTGCACAATCAAATACAGGATAATGTTCCTCCTTCAAATGTGGAGCTCCTTCGATAGTCATGGTACCGCATACATAATCATTTGCAGCATCTATTTGTGAGTTGGTGAAGCCAAGTGCATTCAACATATTCCAATCAAAATTGAAGTACTGCTCGGGCTTGAACCCAAGTCTCTTGAGACATTCTTCGCCAAGGTTATAAACATTAAAAACAAAACCAACTTCAAAAGCAGATAAAGCTGCATCATCAAGCTTTTTAATTTCCTCTGCGATGAAGCCTTTTTCACTCAATGTTTGGTGATTGATGAAAGGAGCACCAGAGAAGCTTGCAGATCCTACTGCATATTTGATGATGGCGTCCATCTCAGTAGCACTATACTTCAGGTTATTGAGTGCTTGTGGAACAGATTGGTTGATGATTTTGAAGTACCCACCACCAGAAAGCTTCTTAAATTTAACCAACGCAAAGTCAGGCTCAACACCGGTTGTATCACAATCCATCACAAGTCCGATAGTTCCTGTTGGCGCAATAACCGTAGTTTGTGCGTTTCGGTAACCATATTTCTCACCCATCTCAACTGCATCATCCCATGCCTTGCATGCTGCTT
>CAMBGO010000198.1 GCA_945866165.1 Chitinophaga pinensis
AGCCAAACCAGTTCACCATTTGAATCTGATTCCTCAAGTAGAGCGCACCGACGCACATATCGGGGAGATATTGAAAAGCATTGAACGTGCAGGCATAGCCGATGAAACATTGGTATTGGTTACAGCCGATCACGGCGGCATCAACAAAGGACACGGAAGCACCACCATGGTGGAAATGCAGATTCCCTGGATCGTCACAGGTCCGGGCATCCGAAAAAACCATCAGATCCAGGAAAGCATCATGACTTTTGATACAGCAGCTACCATTGCCGCAGCCTTGAAGCTGAAGGCCCCGCAGGTATGGATTGGAAGACCTGTAAGGTCGATTTTTGGGAAATGATGGTAGGTCCTTTTCTGCGATATATGCTTAAAAATGTATTTAGTTTACATAAATGAGTAAATCAAATTGTAGTTACTATACATATTATTCATCACTTCTGTTTCACCAACCGATCAATGTGGATGATCTGGCCCTTTGAATTGTAACTAACAAATGTGTACGTGCCCGAAGGTATCCCTCCCATGCCAAGTAGTGCGCCGTTCGTCACGTTGGTCAGGTTCTTGATCAAAACCCCTGTCATGTCGTATACCTTGATTGCAATCAGACGATGGCCAATAACATTAAAGTATACGCCAATGTCTGAAATGAATGGGTTAGGAGTAAATCTTAAATGTTCTCCCAAGCCTAACATATTTCCAAGGGAAGTGGCCAGGTAGTAATAGCTTTCACTAGCCAATCCAGTACAGCCAAGCTGAGATGCCGTTGCTGTATAAAATCCATTCTGGGTGGGTTTATATTTTTGGGTGGTATCAGATTGTAAAATTCCATCCTTGTACCATTTGTTACCGGCAACTAATGATGAGACAAGGAAATTGGAAGCATCCTTTGTTATGATTGGCGTTGGCGGAATGGGATTGATGGTGACGTTTATTTTTGACCTTGGTCCTTCACAAGCAGTTAACGCATTGCGATGAGACACATAATAATCTGTTGAGCCAACTGCACTTGTTGATGGTATTGGAGCAATAGAATCTGCCACGCCGCCAGTTGCATTTGTACCATACCACCTGAGAGCATTCCCTGCAGTTGCAGTAACAGTCAATGCTATTGGTGAACTGCCCAGGCATGCATTTACTGCACTTACCGTTGGCCTGAGAGGCAATAAGCTATCAACTGCTTGGAATAGGGTTTGCTGATTAAGGTTTCCTACAGTGTCTGAAAATGCACCCGACTTGATTTCCATCCTTAAACTATCACTACAGATTCTTGTGAGGTTGACTTTGAAATTTTTTGAATCGATTTTTTCTATAGAAGAAATGGTTGCATTGGCAATAACGACATTTGCCAGAACCAAACTGTTGGATACATATTCATTTAATCCAACATTCATGACAGCAGACAGCCCTGTTTGAGATATTTTTTTAATGGTTGGTACAGGGTCTTTTGTGTCTTTATAGATTGTTTTTTTAACAGGCAGTCCAACATTTCCGACAGAATCAATCAGGTAAAACTTAATTTCAATCATCCCATCCTGCATAGATTTCAAGATAGTACTGTTGATATTAAAGTTTCCATTGGTATAATTTCCTGAAACCAACATTGAATCTCCAACAGCAAATTGTTGCGTGTTTTTGAGGGACGACTTTTCTACATCACCCAAAGCATTGGGGGCGGCAACATTTGAAACAACTGTAGATTGAACTGCCACAAGTTTAAACTCACCATTGCGCTCTGAAGACTCAATCTGAATAATCAAAGAGTCCAAATTGCTTTTCCCAAAATTGGCCAAATTTGTTTGGAGTTTTTGACTTGTAGGAGCCTTCGTATCCTTTGTGTAGATGGCTTTCCCCGTTCCAATCAAGGCCTTGCTGCTGTCAAGCATGAATACTGTAGCATAGAGTATTCCATCATTCACGCCTGATAATTTCAAGTTGACAAGTTTGATGGTGTCAGAGGTCATTTTGCCTTCGTGTACAACTGAGTTTCCGCCCATCGAGCTGTACATCCTGAGCCTGTAATTTTGGTCTTTACAGGATTTACAACCGATAAACACCTGAACAGAATCTACAACAGCAGCATTTACTTTTTTACCTACAATTTCAACATAAGGACTAACCTGCAATGTTTTTGATTGCTCAACATCAAACCGAACAATTTCAACAAAATTGTAATACTTTTTATTCCTTGCCTTATCAAAAAGGGTAATAGATGATACGCCCCACAAGCCGGGAGGAGAACCAACCGGAAGCAAGGTTTTTGCACGGTATAATTTGTAGCCATGAATGGATGAGTCTGGGATCAATGAATAGAAATAATTAACATCAAAGATGTCGTATCTGTGTTCCAGGCCTTGTGGATCCCGAAGCGTATAATACCCATCAGAAAAACCAGAAGCCTTTCCTGGATAATCAGATTCATCTTTTACCCAAATAGACATTTCAAATAACGTTTCTCCATTTGGACTTACTGGATTGGTAGGCGTTGCCTGAATCTTGATATCATTCAAGTCCAACACCGGTGGCTTATAATCGGGATATTTTGTTTTGAAGTAGACGCTATCCCTTAAAGTCCTTTGATTGATGTATTTCGGCGCCATAAAAAAGTTCTTGTTGGCGGTATCCTTATCCAAGAATACTCCTCTTACATTCAACGCCACATCTTGCATCTCCATATAGCTGATAGAATAATATCCACTTGGGAAATAATCAGGAACAGGAAAGAAAAAATCACATTTTTTCAAACTGTCTGGAAAGTCATTGATGATGCCAGTGCCATTTCTTTGAACATCTTTACTATAGGGAACAATATTATATTTATCTGTTGAATCTATGGAGGGTAAAAATACTCTGGCCCATACCCTTCCATTTGGATTGATGGTATTCTTTTCAACGAAACTGAACCTGATGCGCATGGCTTGCATCAGCGCTCCATTGGGATCAGTTTCACCGGCAAATTGACTGAATTTACCAACCGTACTATCCATTTTCAAAGAACCCTGAACATACAAGGGGGCGGTTACATCCTCCATAGGATTATTTACAAAACATTTTACCCCATAAGTGCTGTTGTTTTCGAGCCTTTGATTGCCTACTGCATCCCAAACAGCTATTTGGGGTATTATCCAATAACCACTTTTTACAAATTTTGAAAGCGTGATTTCTCCACGCAAAATGGAACCTTCAGCATTCACCTTGTTCAACCACATATCCATGATTGTGCCTACTGGACTGATAAAGCGGCATTGGGCGTTCTGCGCTCCATCAAAAGCCTTGTTCATTACTGTCAGCTCTATTTCAAAAACCACTTTCTTGTCTTCGTTCTCCTTCCCAAATACCTCAAGTTTTGTTCGTTTTATTTTTCCGGGATAATTGTAGTCGGGGAATAAATTATATACCTGGAATGTGAGGTCTGGCCTGATGACAGAGATGTATCGGGTGCCTTTCATGATCCTATCCCTGATAAACTCAAATTTTCTGAGTGAGCGACTGCGCAATGCTTCTGGATTTGTAATAAAAAAAGCGATGCTTTCTGCCATGTCTTCATTCGGATTTTTCAAATGAGCATATGCAGATACAAACTCCGTCGTATTGCTGGTTGACCATCCCGATCCAGATAAAGGATCCTTGAACCAACCTCCTATAGAGGCCCAATCATCTCTCGTAGTATTGTCAAAAGTATGTTCCCACAAAAAATGCGCCTTTTCATGCAAAACCAACCGTTGCATATATTCAATAGACTGATCCTTGAATGCTGATTCCATCCATTCAATGTTTTGATTGGTGGTCCAGGCAATGGCTGAAGCCAGCGGGTATACTGGATGTTTTTGCCCATTCACACGCCTTACCATGTACTTCAACTTATCTTGTCTTTGCATTGCATCAGGAAATTCCTCAAACATTGAAAGAATGATTATTTTTTCTTCTGATGTGAATTGTTGGAAATTGGTTTCAGTTTCATTCATAAGGGTTTTCAAATTCGGTGAGGGTACCATGAATTCAAAACCATACCGCGTTTTGGCAATTTCATCAATCAGGCCCTGATTGGTTCCTTTATCAGTAAAATAATAAACAAGCGCTGAAAAAAGTCTTTTAGAAAAGAATTTACCTTTTACCCCATCAACGGTAACAACCTGAGGTGCTGCATAAGTGAATGCATTTCTGGAGATGGTAACAATGTCAACTCCCTCTTTCTTTGTAAAAGTCAAATCTTTATCAATATTTGCATCTGATAAAATCCATTTGGCTTTCATCTTACTCTCCTGTGTTTCTCCAAATTTTTGGAAGTTTAATTTTTTAAGGGTCTGATAAAGTCTGTAGGCATCCTCGCTTGTCCACTTTGAACCTTCATCACTTAATAAAAATCCATATTGGTAAAAAATATTAATGGCATTAAAATCAGATGGCAGTGTTTCCGCAAGTCCAAAGACATTAATTTGAACTTTATCATTGATATACGCTTG
>CAMBGO010000199.1 GCA_945866165.1 Chitinophaga pinensis
TGTATTGACAACAATGGAAAGGGTAAGGTTTTTGGAATCAATTATGCCTATTTCCTCACCAACGAATTAGACGCTCCTGAAACATGCATTCCAGGCACACCCCTTACATGGAATTTTAATAAGCATGCAATAAAAGCATATAAAATAAAAGGAAGTCCGCTAGGCAATGGAATCTTTGATGCAACAAATTGGACCTTTCCAGGAGGAAGTTCCTTTCATTATTATGTTAACGCTGGCAATTTATCAACAACACTTTAGTAGCACTTGATGTTTATAATGAAAGCACATTTGAAACAGTATTTGCTACATTCCATCCACTAGCCCAAGCATGCTGAAAATTATAGCCCCCAGTAATACCATCCACATTTAAAACCTCGCCTGCAAAATATAAACCCTTAATTAAATTACTCTCCATAGTTGCCTGGTTGATGCAATCCAATTTTATACCACCTGCAGTAACAAACTCTTCCTTAAAAGTTGTTTTACCTTGAACTTGATACTCGTCAGCACAAATCATTTTTGCTAAAGTATTCATTGAAACACTCGAAACATTCGTCCAAGACTGATCGGAAAATATCATACTCTTATCCAATAGATAGTTCCACAAACGATTGGGTAGTGCATATGGATTTTTTACTCCTATTGTTTGTTTTGCCAACTTAATTCTATTGTCTTTCAAATCTTGCAAGATTGAGCTTTCGTGAAAAGTAGGCACCCAATTTAGTCTTACTCTAAAATCATAATCCAACTTATATAAATCACGTGCAGCCCTTGACGACATTTTCAATACTGCAGGACCACTAAGCCCCCAATGAGTAATGAGCAAAGGTCCTCTCTCTTGATTTCCTGTATCGATAATTTTCACAGTAACATCAGTCACAGAAACTCCCATTAGTTCATGAAGTTTTTTATCCGCTATGTTAAAGGTGAAAAGTGAAGGGACCGGCGATTCAATTTCAATACCCATCTGGCTTAACCAATCAAGTCCAGATGCCATTGGTGAACCACCAGTAGCAATGCATATAAAATCAGCAAATACATTCTGTATTGATTTATCAGGACCTTGAATATTGAGGTTGAAACCAGTCTCTGGGTGACACTTAATCTCATCAACCCTAGTTTGCATTAAAATCTTAACACCGTATTTTTCTGATTCATTAATTAGACAATCTATAATCGATTGTGAGTCATCTGAGACTGGAAACATACGTCCATCCTCTTCTGTTTTGAGTACAACGCCCCTCTCCTGGAACCAATCATTTGTATCCTTACTTGAAAAACGATAAAGAGATTTTTTCATGAAATTTTTCCCACGGGGATAGGCATCAATCATGTCTGAAACTTCTTCAGAATAATGGGTAACATTGCATCTTCCACCACCACTTACTTTCACTTTCGAAAGCAGCTTGGCTGTTTTTTCAACTACTACTACCTCAAGGTTTTTGCATAACCTGGCTGCATTTACAGCACAAAAAAAACCTGATGCACCACCACCTATTACAATTAATTTTTTCTTCATTTGGGCAACATCATGATGGATGCAAAAATTTCAATTCCCTCGAAAAAATTCTTCAACCTGATGTTTTCATTTTCAGCATGTTGATTGTTATCATGATTTGCTATGGGAACCGTTACAGGCTGTGTTTTCAAAATTTTTTCAAAAACATATAGCGGCAAACTTCCACCCAATGTTGGCATCAGGATTGGGTCTTCGCCCGAGGTCATGGCAACTGCCTTAGAAATTCTTTTAGCAAATCCATTATCCAAAGAAGTTTTTTGTGCATTGTATCCATCAGAGCGAACAACCTTACATATCTTGTCATATGCCATCCGTTCGTCATCCGTAGGGTCATTCTCAGTAACATAAAATCCCTGACTCTTAATATGTGCAATAACCTTGTCTTGTTGCCTCTTCCAATCATTTCCAACTACAAGTCTCAAATCAATAGAGGCAATGGCCTTGATAGGAATCACGTTAGCAGATTTTTCTCCAACGCCTGCACTTTGAATACCATTGACATTCAAGGAAGGAACATTCAATGAAATATTCAATGATGTAGGTCTTTCGGATTTTCGAAATCCAAGCTCGTTTTTCATCTGCTCATCAACGGATGGAACTTTTGAGAGAGCGTCTTTCTCTGAAGCTGTAAGGGGAACAACATCATCATAAAATCCTTTGATAGTAACATTCCCATTTTCATCTTTCATACTGGCAAGCAATTTGGAGAGTTCCATAGCAGGATTGGGCACCCAATTACCGTAATGTCCTGAATGCAATGGTCGCTTCGGTCCAACAACAGTAAGTTCAAGATGTGTATCTCCGCGTACGCCAAATACCACTTGCTTTTTTCCTGACTGATGAACAGGACCATCACAAATAACCCACATATCTGAGTTAAGCATCGACTTGTATCGATTAAGCACTTCTTCCAAGTGAGTTGATCCTGCTTCTTCTTCACCTTCGAAAAAGAATTTGATATTCACAGAAGGTAATAATTTTAATGCAGCAATACTTGCATAAGCTTCAATAATTGACATAACGCCACCCTTATCATCAGACGCACCTCTTCCGTAAATTCTCCACATTGGATTGAAAGAAATGCCAGTGGCAGGCCACTCAATTGGCTTCCCACCTTTATCATATGCGTTATCAAATAGAACAGGCTTAAATGGATGTAAGCCACTATACCACTTGCTTGAATCAACTGGTTGTCCATCATAGTGTGCATAAAAAACAATTGTCTCTTTTGCACCAGGTGTAATTACTTCACCATAAACAACAGGAGGCTTGTTGGGTGTTGTAGGATAAAGAAGTTGAACATTTCCAATTTGCTTTACACGCATGTAATTTGCAATCCAATCAGCATTCTTCTGGATATTTTTAATATCGGAAGCAATGTTTGGAATTGAAAGCAACTCGACATATGATCGTAAGATTTCATGTTGCTTGCTTGCAGTATACTGCTTTACCTTATTGATATTGGGAGACTGCGACAATACAAATAATGGAAGTATTGTTAGCAATAAGAAAAGTTTTCTCATAATATAAAGTTATGAGTTACTATTGAATGAAAACTGATTAATTGAAATTAATAGTCCGCAATTAATGCGGGATTCTTTGACTCGTTGATAACTATCTGGTCAAAGCTAGAGAGTATATCAGCCTTCCCTTTTTTTACACAAATTGTATGTTCGTAGTGTGCTGAAAATTTACCATCCTTGGTCCTCACAGTCCAGCCATCTTCATCATAATAAACATCCTTCGTTCCAAGGTTTATCATTGGTTCAATGGCTATTACCATTCCTTCCTTCAGCTTTGCCCCTGTTCCTTTTTTTCCAAAATTAGGAACCTGTGGGTCTTCATGAAGGTGCCTACCTAAACCATGTCCAACTAATTCTCTAACAACACCATAATTATATTTACGTTCTGCGAAATCTTGTACGGCAAATGAAATATCGCCTACACGATTTCCAACATGTGCTTTTTCAATTCCCATCAGCAGTGATTCACGTGTAACTTTCATCAACAGTTGGTGTTCACTCAATATGGGTAAAATTCCAAAAGTATATGCACTATCACCATGATAGCCATTTTTATAAACACCTACATCAATTGAAACCAAATCGCCTTCCTGTATTTCATTTTTGTTGGGGAAACCATGCACGATTGCATCATTGACGGAAATACATGTAGCGAAAGGATAACCCTTGTAGTTTTTGAATGAGGGGACTGCTTTGTTATCCAGGATAAACTCTTCTGCTCTTGCATTGAGCAATTCAGTTGTGATACCGGCTCTTAGTATTAAAGCAAGTTCTGCTAAAGTTTGACTTACCAGCAATGCACTCTCCCGAATTAATTCGATCTCGGCAGCAGTCTTGATATGAATCATATTAAATAGAAGGAGTGGTTGCAGCTTGCCTTCCCTGGATTCTTCCACCGTCCATTAGTCCATCATATTGGCGCATCAACAAATGGGTTTCAATTTGCTGTAATGTATCCAATATAACGCCGACCATGATGAGCAAGGATGTACCTCCAAAAAAGGAAGCAAAAGACTGTGTGATTCCAAGTTGCTGAGCAATACCAGGTAGAATACCAATGACAGCTAGAAATATCGCCCCTGGTAGTGTTATGCGGTCCATTACCTGTCCAATATAATCAGCTGTAGGCTGACCAGGTTTAACACCCGGAATAAAACCATTATTTTGTTTCAAGTTATCAGCCATCTGCTTTGGATTGAAAATCAAAGCAGTGTATAAAAAGGTAAATGCGATTACCATCACTGAATAAATCAGCATATACCATGTTCCACTTGGGTTGTTGAAAATTCTCGCAATACCTTTTCCAGATTCCAAATTGGTAAAAGAAAAAAGTGTTGGCAAAAACATGATTGCTTGCGCAAATATGATTGGCATTACACCAGCACTATTTACTTTAACAGGTAAAAACTGA
>CAMBGO010000200.1 GCA_945866165.1 Chitinophaga pinensis
TTTAAAACATCAAATGGTTTGTTTCCGGTCATATTTTTTTTATCAGGTGTTGAATAAAAGTCTATCTGATATCAATTGATCGATATGATTTTTCAATTCTTCAATTTCTACTTGTTGCACAATGTCTAAGGCAAAAGCGTGTAAAAGCATTGCTTGGGCATTTTTTTCAGATATACCCCTCGCACGTAGATAGAATAAAGCATCTTCATCAAGTTTTCCAATGGTGCATCCATGCGAACATTTTACATCATCTGCAAAAATCTCTAATTGCGGCTTTGTATTGGCTGAAGCATGATCACCAATAAGAATGTTTTTGTTTGATTGATAGGCATTGGTTTTCTGCGCATCTTTTCTTACAAATATTTTACCGTTAAACGTGCCAGATGATTTTCCATCCATTATTCCCTTGTATAACTCATTGCTATAGCAGTTTGGTACGGCATTATCAACAATAGTATGATTGTCAGCTTGAGTATCTTCATTCAACAGGTAAAGTCCATATAAATGACATTCTCCAAACTCCGCTTTCATGATCATGTTGAGGTTGTTTCTTACCACGCCACCATCAAGTGTGATTGTTACAGCATGGGTAAATGATTTTCCAAGTTGCTGAATCTGCGTTGTGCCAGTGTGATTGGAACCCTTCCCTTCATTCTGTAGTTTAATATACCTAAACCGGGCTTCTTTTTCAACGCAGATTTCAATTACCTCGTTGGTTAAACTTTCGTGATTTCCAATTTTATGATAGGTTTCGATTAGCGTTGCCTCCGCCGATTCCTCTATGCTAGCAAGAATCCTTGGTTGTGAAAACCTTAGACCTGATTGGCAGTCTGAGACATGATGTATAACGATAGGGTCATTTAGGACTGCCCCTTTTTTTACTTTAATAAATACACCACCATTTGCAAAAGCTGCATTCAAGGCATTGATGCCATCTTGGTGGTATGGCTGACTACAACCAAGGTGTGATTGTACGAATGATTTGTTTTCATTGTTCGAAGCAACTTCGAGCGATTCAACAACAAGCATGTTGTCATTAACATTAGATAGTGCTTGTTGAAAAATTCCATTTACAAATACAATTTTATTTGATTTTTCTGTACCTGGTAATGAAATGCCTTCAAGGTCTAATGAGTTAGTAGCTGAATTATCAACAGTAAAAATCAAGTCATCCTTGAATAAGTTTTTGATTTTTGTATACTTCCACTCTTCATGCTTTATCGCTGGCAATCCAAGTTTAGTAAATGCATCCCAGTTTTTTTGCTGAAATGAACCGAGCATGCTTGATACACTATTTGCTTGTTCGAACTTGTCCTTGAAATAAACTTTTGCGTCCATCAACTTCATTTTACTTTTCTTCTTTTATTAAAGGATTGCTTCATTAACTTCTGCTTTGATAAAATCATAGCCTTTCTCTTCTAGTTCAAAAGCTAATTCCTTTGTTCCAGATTTTACAATTCTTCCATTGTACAATACGTGGACAAAGTCGGGAACTATATAGTCAAGGAGTCGTTGATAGTGTGTCACAATTAGGAAGGCATTGTCTTTAGTGCGAAGTGTGTTCACTCCGTTTGCAACAATACGAAGCGCATCTATGTCAAGTCCAGAATCAGTTTCATCTAATATGGCTAGTTTGGGTTCAAGCATCGCCATTTGAAATATTTCATTTCTCTTTTTTTCTCCGCCTGAAAAACCTTCGTTTAATGACCTACTCAATAGTGATTGATCGATTTCCACCAGCTTCATTTTTTCCTTCATGATTCTAAGGAATTGTGCAGCATCGAGGGGCTCTTGGTTGTTGTATTTTCTTTTTTCGTTTACTGCCGATTTGATGAAATTAGTAGTTGACACACCAGGGATTTCAACTGGGTATTGAAAAGCAAGAAACAATCCTTCTTTTGCACGGTCTTCAGGCGACATATCTAATAAATCTTTTCCTAGGAAGTCAACACTGCCAGCAGTAACTCCATAATCTGCTCTTCCAGCAAGTACTGAAGCCAATGTGCTTTTGCCAGAACCGTTTGGTCCCATGATAGCATGTATTTCACCTGGCTTGATATCAAGGTTTATCCCTTTGAGTATTTCTTTTTCCTCAATTCTTGCTTGCAAATCTTTAATTCTTAACATATATATACTTTTCTTTGGGTGATTATTTATCCTACACTTCCTTCAAGGCTAATAGCCAAAAGTTTTTGGGCCTCAACTGCAAATTCCATTGGTAGCTGATTCATTACCTCTTTTGCAAAACCATTGATTATAAGTGCAACAGCTGTTTCAGTGTCTATTCCACGTTGGTTGCAATAAAAAATTTGGTCTTCTCCAATTTTAGAGGTGGTTGCTTCGTGTTCAACCTGTGCGGAACTGTTTTTTACTTCAATATAGGGGAAGGTATGGGCTCCGCATTTATCACCGAGCAACAATGAATCACACTGTGAGAAATTTCGTGCATTGCTTGCATTTTTTGCAACGCTTACCAAACCTCGATAGGAATTATTGCTTTTACCTGCAGAGATACCTTTGGATACTATTCGGCTTTTTGTATTTTTTCCAAGGTGAATCATTTTAGTACCGGTATCAGCCTGTTGATAGTTGTTGGTAACTGCTACAGAATAAAATTCTCCGATGCTATAATCGCCTTTCAAGATTACACCTGGGTATTTCCATGTGATGCTTGATCCTGTTTCAACCTGTGTCCATGATATCTTGGAATATGCGCCTGCACATATACCACGCTTGGTTACGAAATTATATATACCACCTTTGCCTTCTTTATCACCTGGGTACCAATTTTGAACAGTTGAATATTTTATTTCTGCCTTTTCCATTGCAACCAATTCAACAACAGCTGCATGTAGTTGATTTTCATCTCGCATGGGAGCAGTACAACCCTCAAGGTAACTGACATAACTTCCTTCTTCAGCAACAATCAATGTTCTTTCAAACTGACCAGTATTTGCTGCGTTGATACGGAAGTAAGTGGAAAGTTCCATCGGACAACGAACTCCTTTTGGAATATAGCAAAAGGAGCCATCACTGAAAACAGCTGAATTCAGAGCAGTGAAATAATTATCAGTAGCGGGAACAACAGAACCTAAGTGTTTTTTTATTAACTCAGGATGCTCTTTAACCGCATCACTCATAGAGCAAAAAATTACACCAACTTTAGAAAGCTCTTCTCTAAAGGTAGTTGCCACTGAAATACTGTCCATCACTGCATCAACAGCAACCCCTGATATTCGTTTCTGCTCATCTAGGGAAATACCTAGCTTTTCAAATGTTTTTCTTAACTCCGGATCAATTTCATCGAGGCTATTCAAAACCACTTTTTGTTTAGGTGCAGAATAATAGATGATGTCTTGATAATTGATTTTTGGATATCCAAGGTTGGCCCAATTGGGTTCTTCCATCGTTAGCCAATGCCTATATGCTTTGAGTCTATATTCAAGCATCCATTCAGGTTCATTTTTTTTGGCTGAAATAAACCGTACGGTATCTTCAGAAAGTCCCATAGGAGCTTCATCGGCTTCAATATCTGTTACGAAGCCATATTTGTATTCCGAGCTGGTAATCTGTTCTAAAATGTCTTCATTTTCGGCTGGCATGTTGCTATCTCCTTTGTGAACTGCAAAATTCATCATTTTGCGGGGTTATAAAAAGTTTAGTGGAACTGAATGGACTAAAATCAGCTTATTTTTCCTTAATTCGTAACAAGAAATGATAGGATTTGTTTGATTTGGATTTGTTGTACACAGTAATGAATCCCTAATGTGGATTATCTTGTTTTTTTATTTCAAAAAAAATGGTTCAAATGGTTTCAAGTGATTGGTTGTCAGTAATTTTTGAGCAGGAATTTAATGAAAGGCCTCATTGTTTCAGATCGCCTGGGAGAATTAATTTGATTGGGGAGCATACCGACTATAATCAGGGGTTTGTTTTGCCCTCCGGAATTGACCTTTTTTGTCATGTTGCTATTAAGGAATCCAGTTCAAAGCGATTTACTTTTCATTCCATCGATCTTGGCGAACATGTTGTGTATGAAGAAGGCCAGGTGTTTGAACCCAAAACATCTTGGGCAAATTATATCTTGGGAGTAAAATACGCATTCAATAAAAGAGGCTTTACAATTCCCCCATTTAACTTGGTAATTAAATCCGATGTTCCAATAGGAGCTGGACTTTCATCATCTGCTGCTCTTGAGAGTGTTATTGCGTTCGGACTCAATGAAGTTTTTTCCCTGGGACTGAATAAAATGGACCTGACCTGGATTGCCAAAGAGGCCGAAAATGATTTTATTGGATTGCAATGCGGTATCATGGATATGTTTGCCAGTATTCACGCAAAGAAAAACAATGCAATGTTGCTTGACTGCAAGAGCCTGGCGTTTGAATACGTTCCTCTCGAGCTTGGTAATAATAAATTGTTGCTTTTTGAT
>CAMBGO010000201.1 GCA_945866165.1 Chitinophaga pinensis
TTATACAAAGCGTATTGGATATAAGGCAAGCTTGTATTGTGGGTGGAGTCTGAATTGGGTAATGTAAAATAAATGCCAACCAAAATCAAAGTAGCCAGTATATTAATCATCAGACTGCTTTTTTTACTAAAGCCTTTCTTATTCGAAATGATGGTCGCACAGAAATACAAAGGAATGGCAATACTCATGCACAACATCAAATTGATGTATGGAAAGGTATTGTCAATGTCTTTTCCGTTTTCAATTAAATAGACGCCCAAAATTACAGCTATTAAAGAGGAAATAATGGTTAACGGAAATCTTGTGAATGCGTCTTTAGCGTTTTGTACTAAATAATTAATAGAAGGGAGTTTCATGATTGGTCTAATTAGTTTGTTTGGAGTGTTTGGACGGTTGTTGTCATTAGTCCGTTGTTCATCAAAATATTTTTTTTACGATGTCAAATATTGCAATAATAACCCAAATTGTCGTGGGAAGAAAAAGCCAAAACAAAGTAAAATAAAGTCCTCGTTTAAACATTTTTGGTCCGTATGTCAAGTTACGTTTAATGAACACTTCCGTTAGCCAACCTAATGTGTAACCCATATTACATAAAAAAGCAAATATTGGAATCATAATTGGTTCAAAGAAGTCTTCGCCAGGTTCTAATTGCACACGTCCAGAAGCAGCTGTCAACATAATAACAATGCTTAAAATACCACCAATTAAAACAATAATATTATACAAAATACGTCTAAGTTCCCACCAGATAACAACTTGAATGAAGCTTCTGTTTTCAGTCTTTACTTGTAATAATTTGTCTAAATATTTCATAGTCTATTGGTCTGCTTAAGTTGCGAGGTGTCTGCCCGTTAGTTGATTTCAAAAATACTTTTACCTTCTTTTAAACCGTATCTTTTTTCTTCATTATTATCAGAAATGAGTGTAAAAGTCTGATAATTAACACATAGGTCGTTACCAAGAATTATTTTGTCGCAACAACCTTGAACTCTTCTTGATTCAGTCATTTCTCCTGAATTTGTATTTAATAAAATTACAATAAAACCCGGGTCTGAATTAACGAAGTCCCATTTTACTAGGGCAACGTAGTCCCCTTTTGAAGTCCAAGATTGTTTGTCTTGCCAATCATTATGAGACTTCAAATTTATATTTTTATAAGCAGTATGAGTCAATTCAACAAGATTATATGGTGAACCATGTCTAATTTCACTAATATGTTTAAATTTTATCTCGAAAGGTTTCATTAAGTTAATTCTTGCCAATTTTATGTTTAATTTGTTCTATTAGCCTTGCCTATATTCCTAAAACAGGAGTTATAGTCGCTACTTTATAGAATTTTATTTTTCAAAAATACATTTTCCTTCTTATAAATCATCAAAGGAACTTTTAATTTGTTGCACCCCCTCGATAGCTTGGAATTACTTCGTCCGATCACTTTCATTTGGGCTCGTTCCGTGCTATCGTAGAGGAGAGATATCCGCTTTTATTGATTAATGCTGTTTACCACTCTTATAGGAATAATTTCAATTTTCATGTAAGGGTAATAGGGTAAAGTTGAAAGTTTTGAATGCACATCCTCAGCATCAGTCGCCATCATTACAATAAAAATCCCTGACATATCAAGTTTAATAAAGGTATCTACAATAGTCCCATTTTGTTCCAACTCTTTTACAACTTCCTGTTCTCTTGGGAGTAGTTTCATTCTTGTTTCGTTGTCCAATCCTTCTAATTGGATATTAAGCATAAATTTTTTCATTTTTTCATTTTTTTGTATTTGTTAAAGGCTTTTATGGGCTGTTTTTCTTGTCAATAATTATTTACTTAGGGTAATGTATGCAGTCGGAATCCACCAAATGTTTACTCCAAAAGCTACTGACACAACTTCATATCCATCTTTAGTTTTTTCATTAAGAATTTTTTCTACTTTTTGTTTCAATTTTGTAGTTGACCACATTGATGACTCTGATAGTACTGAATATGTTTTCATCTTATTATTGTTTTATTACTGTTTTCTATTTCTACTCGTCTTGCAATTGCTCTTAACTTGTATATAGGCTAAGGTTTGTTACCCGATAGCGCGGATTTGCAATCCGTGTCCGCAATCTACTTTAAAAATACTATATAGTTCTAATTCCCATCATCTCCATCAATTCCAAGGCTTTTTTGATGCTTTTCACATTTTCAAAAGTCAACAGTAAACGCAACCCGTTTGGAGTTTGTTTTTCCTTCATTTTACATAAAGTGGGCTGTTTCTGTACCAACTGTAAAACCTGATGGAAACGATTCGATTGGTAATAGTCCGATTGTTGGTCGGAAACAAAATAGCAAATCATCTTGCCTTGCTTCATCAACAGTTTCTCAATGCCAAATTGTGTCGCAATCCATTTAATCTTGATGCTGTTCAACAATGCAACAGCTTGTTTAGGCAACGGACTCAGTCATTTTTTAAATTGATTTGTTTTTGCGTTTGGACGGATTTCGAAGCACAAAATTGTCAACTAGCACTGAATTCGAATATTTATAAATGTATTATAAGTAGCTACTAGCAAATGATATTGGTAAGCATTGTAACTTATTTTATTTTTTTGTTCCTTCCACTAAAACTGCTGAACCTGATTTTACATGATACACTTTTTCGGTTATTTTGGTGGCTTCTGGTTTTTTAACGGTACTGGCATAATTAAATTCAGCAATCAATTCATCTTTACTCACCTTTAATACGAGGTAACCATGATCTTTATTATTGCAATATTTCATGTGAGGATTATTTTTTAAATAGAGTTCTTTTGCTTCCGCTACTTCTTTATCATTAACATATTCATCATCGTTAGCCGATGTAATGCTCGTTACCACAAATTCAACAGCAACATTGTCACTCGTATCTTGAGTGCCTTGCAAATTTGTTTCCATGGCAAATGAAGAATGGTAATCACCCGTTACAATCACTAAGTTTTTTAATTGATGTTTCTTTAAATAGTTTACAAATTTTTCACGTTCATAGGGATAGCCATCCCATCCATCCATGTATAAAGCACCCTTTATTTTATCAGGTTGAAACAAAGGACCAAAAGGTACTTGGTTACCCAAAATATTCCAGCAATACGATTTATCTAATGAATTTGTTAACCAGTTATATTGCTCTTTTCCTAAGATGCTGCGAGTTGTATCAAAATAATTTGATGCGCTCATGCTATCTACCTGTGAGGTTCTTCCATCAATTCGTGTATCCAATAATAACAAATTAATGAGTTTACCAATGGCGAACGAACGGTATAAATGACTTTCTGGTTTTTTATTTACGGGAAGCCATTCATAATAAGCCTTAGTGGCAGCTGCCTTGCGAGTATACCAATCGCCCTCATTTTTTTGATGATTTTGTGCCCCGTCCATATAGGCATTATTGGCAATTTCGTGGTCATCCCAAGTTGTCATAAAGGGTTTTAACTGATGTAATTTCATCAAGTCTTTGTCCAATCGGTAAAGAGAATATCTGGTACGATAATCATTTAATGAAATAATTTCTTTATCAGGCACGTTTAGTCTGCCAATGGTAGTATCGCCATATTTACCAACAGCATATTCATAAATATAGTCTCCTAAATGAACTACCACGTCAATAGCTTTATCTTCGGACATAAAACGGTAATTATTAAAGTAACCCCATTCATAATTACTGCACGACGCAAAGGCAATGGAAGAGGTGTTTAAGTTGTCACTCAAGGTTTTGGTTTGCCCAACAATGGAACTGCTGTTGTTGTAAGAAAAACGGTAATAGTAAACCGTGTAAGGTTTCAATTTGGGAACATTTATTTTTGTAGTAAAATCAGAATCGCTATTGGTAGTCACAATACCCGTTTGACGACTTTGTTTAAATGTAGCATCTGTTGCTATTTCCCAACTTACAAGGGCCTGCGTTATACTTTTATCTAATGTTAACTTTGTCCAAATAACTACCGAGTTTTGAGTAGGATCGCCACTAGCTACACCATGATAAAAAGGTGCTAAGGATTTGTTTAAATGAGGAAGTAGTTCGGGGTCAATATTTAAATTATTTTGGCAAATCCCGGAATTTGCAAACAAAAACAGGATGAAGGCAAGGATAGTATATCTCATTTTTTTATAGTAAATCTAGGAATAATTATAAAATGGGGTATTACCGGATTGTTAATATTCATATGGAAAATTGAATAATTTATTATTTTTCTTAACACAATTTGTGAAAATGATATTACCCGATAGCGCGGATTTTCAATCTGTGTCCGCAATTCACTTCAAAAATACTATATAGTTCTAATCCCCCATCATCTCCATCAATTCCAAGGCTTTTTTGATGCTTTTCACATTTTCAAAAGTCAACAGTAAACGCAACCC
>CAMBGO010000202.1 GCA_945866165.1 Chitinophaga pinensis
GTTGCTGATATTGGCAACATAAGAATTGGAGCGGAACTGAGCGATACCTATGCCGCTTTGAAAACAGTAGCAGAAGAGCTACAAAAACATGGTAAAAAAATTATCATATTGGGAGGCTCACATGATCTTACCCTTGCACAATATGATGCTTATAGAAGTCAGTCTAAAATCATTGAAGTGACTGGAGTGGATGCATACATTGATCTGTCGATGGATAACCCAGTAAAATCGAGTAATTTCCTTATGGAAATACTAACGGGTGAACCAAACTTCATCAGGCATTATAATCACATTGGTTTTCAAAGCTATTATGTTCACCCACATATGTTGGAAACAATGGATAAACTGAGGTTCGATTGTTACAGGTTGGGGAAAGTGAAAGAGAACATAGAAGAGATGGAACCTGTGATGAGAACAAGTGACATGCTAAGTTTCGACCTTTCTGCACTTGGTGCAACTACATTCATGGAAGGAAGCAGTCCCAATGGATTCAATGGAGAAGAAGCCTGTACACTCTTGCGCTATGCCGGGATGAGTGAGAAAATGCAATCGGTTGGAATTTATGGATACGACCAAGAGCGGGACCCCTACAATACACTTGCAAAACAAGTTTCACAGATGATTTGGTATTATATCGATGGTGTGTATTTCGGAAGAATGGAGGCGAAGTTAACAGACAAGCAAATGTTCAATGAATGTCATATTGCTTTTGGAAACATCGATACCACTTTTATTCAAAGTTTAAAGACGGGTCGTTGGTGGATGCGCATGCCTGACGATAAATACATCCCTTGCTCGCAAGCTGATTTCAATCAGGCCGGCAACAATGAAATACCTGAACGTTGGCTTCGAACACAAGAAAGAGATTAATTTTCATCACGCTTGAATGATATAATATGTTTTTAAGAACATCATATAAATTGTTTTTATTGATGCTGCTGATAAGCAGTTGTTCCATTCAACAAAAACTTTCGTCTACAGCAGATGCATTCTTTGTAAAAGAATCATCCATGTCTTCATCACATATTGGCATTGCTGTATTTGATCCATCGCTCAACAAAAATATTTTCAGTTACCAAGCTGATAAACTTTTTGTACCTGCTAGCAATACAAAGATTGTTACCTGCTATGCTGCGATGAAGTACCTACCATCCAAATTGCTAGCTGCTTATCTCACTGAAAACGACAATGCAGTATTGATAACCCCAACAGGAGATCCTAGTTTCTTGCACCCCGACTTCAACGTTCATCCACTGTTTGAAAAACTAAAAAGCATTGATAAATCACTTTACATTCGACAAGACAATTGGAAATCCGATGCACTAGCAGGTGGATGGACATGGGAAGATTATAGTGAGGAGTTCATGACAGAGCGAAGTGCCTTTCCAGTGTATGGAAATCAAATACATTGGTACCAGGAAAAAAGTAAAAAAGAAAACCCCTCTTATCCCGGTGACACAGTTGATGTTTTTATCTATTCTAATCCAGAAGTGGCTTGGCCTGTAAATTTCTCTTCAACGAAAAAGAATCGATTTGAAGTCAAGCGTGATCAATATCAAAATGCATTTACCTTGTTTGAAGGTTCACAAGCCTCAGCAAAAACAGCAATACCTTATATCACAAATGGAATAGAAACTGGCATCAATTTATTGAAGGATAGTCTTGGCAAGACAATCACCCTTGCTGATGAATCAATTATGAAGAAATTTTCATCATTAAGAATTGATACAGTTTTTTCTCAGCCAACCGATTCATTGCTCAAGATCATGATGCATAGAAGTGATAATTTTTATGCAGATCAATGCCTAGAAATGGTTAGTCAACAACGATTTCAAAAAATGGATGAGACAGCTATAATAAATGATTTGCTTTCAACTGACTTATCTGAGTTTCCACAAAAGCCACGCTGGGTTGATGGCAGTGGATTAAGTCGTTACAATCTTTTTTCTCCGGATGACATGATCTTTGTATTAAATAAAATGAAATTGGAGCAACCATGGGAACGCATCAAAACGATTTTCCCAACAGTTGGAACTGGGACGCTTACAAGGTTCGAATCAAAAAATGGGGAATTCATCTATGCTAAAACTGGTTCAATGGGTGGTGTGATGAACCTCAGCGGATATGTTTATACTGAAAAGAAAAAATGGTTGATTTTTTCAATTATGATAAACAATACACAAACTCCATTTTCAACCATTAGAAAACAGATGAATGGATTTTTAGAGAGGGTTGCGGAAATTAATTAGAAGACAGAAGTCAGACGTCAGATGTCAGACGTCTGACTCCTGACGTCTGATCAAAGACTCATCATCTCTTTGAACTTCACTGCCTGTCTGCGAGATACTTCAATCTTCTCACCTCCTTTAATCTCTAACAGCAAACCGCCATTGAAAAAAGGCTCTACCTTTTCAATCATGCGAAGGTTTACAATATGCTTGCGGTTGGCGCGGAAAAAAATTCGTTGATCAAGTCGTTCTTCTAATGAATTAAGGGATTTTAAAATGAGTGGTTTATTAGTACCAAAGAAAACCCTTGCATAATTTCCTACAGATTCAAACAAGCGGATTTCAGATAGTTTCACAAACCAGCATTTTTCTCCATCTTTTACAAAAACCTGGTCATCTTCTCCCAGCGTAATACGAGCGTTGAAATTTTCTTCTGAAGTTATCAGTTCTCTGTCTTCGGTGAGGAAAAGCTTTTGAATGGCATCCCCAAGACGTTGGGGGTCTATAGGCTTCATTAAATAATCCAATGCATTGAACTCAAATGCCTTCAATGCATATTCATCGTGGGCTGTTGTAAAGATTACTGTTGGGACTTTATCGAGTTCCTGCAACAATTCAAAACCGGTTTTACCCGGCATCTGTATATCCAAAAAAATAACTTCCGGATTTAATTCATCAATCATTCTTAGTGCCTCTTCAGCATTCATTGCTTCCCCGATAAATTCTATTTCCGGAAACTCTTGCAGCAACTTTCTAAGTTCATTCCTTGCAAGTCTTTCATCATCAATTATAAGTGCTTTTCTTTTCATAATTCTCTTTTATTTTAAAGGAATCATTATTTTGGCTTCTACCAATGGCCCATCCAATGCTGTTATTGTAAAAGTTGCTTTGCCACCGAAAAGCAATGCCAGTCTACTTTCCGTACTTTGCAAACCAAACCCCTCTGTATTAATAGCATTTTCAAGTATGCCTGTATTTTGAACTACAATGTTAAAAAAACCGTCGCTATTTTTTGAAATAATTTTTACTTGACCGCCTTTTATTGACCTGCCAATGCCGTGTTTGATTGCATTTTCAACGAGCATTTGAAGCATCATGGGTGGGATAAAATTCTTCAGGGTTTCAGGATCAATATCATACACCACAACAAGTCTGTCCTCAAATCGGATTTGTTCTAATGCAAGATAGTCTTCAACAATTTTTAATTCTTTTTCAAGCGGAATAATTTCCTGTTGGTCAGAATACATACTGCTGCGAAGAATATTTCCCAAGGCAGTTACAGCCTGTCTTGCCCGCTCAGGATTTTCATCAATCAATGCGCGAATGCTGTTCAATGCATTAAAGATAAAATGAGGATTGATATGTGCCTTGATCGTTTTCAATTCAAGGGTTTTCACCAGGGTTTCCAGTTTTAACTTATCAACCTGTTGTCTTCTGGATTCAGCAATATAGTGATAGATAAAGTAGATGCTGTTCCAGATGAATAGGTAAATAAAAGAAGTGAACACATTTGCACTGATCTTTTGCATGAGGGTTAGCTTCACCTCATCTTTAAACTCCATCTTGAAAACAACCGTCAAATACGTTTCAAGTAAGCCTACAACAACAGCAAAAAAAAATGAAACCAATATAAATCCAACCAATTGTGCATTGAGAGCACGCTGAAGCAGTCTTAATTTTTTGATTGAGGCCCTCATTAAATGGGAGGCCATCAGCACGACCACCACAAAAAGGGTAAGTCTTATAACGAACAGTTTATTAAATATATTATAGCTTACGGCGAAGAAGACGTTCACTGCAATAAAAAAACCCCAGCCCAGGAGCTGGAATAACCAATACTTGGATACACCTTTTATGAAGGAAATCATGGTATAAAGCTATTGAAAGCCAGATAATATACTTAAGAAATTTACAAGTGGTATTATGCGTATTTATATGGAAAATAGATAGTTATACACCATTTAACAACATTTTTAGGAGCTTTAGCGTATTTTGTTCAATATTTTGAACAATGCAAGTACCCGCCAACAAGACGGTTAGCCTTTTTTTTGCCATTACGATGGTAGGGCTGATGCTATGCACTGATGGTAAATCGCAGGGGAGGGTTATTATAAATGAGTTTAATGACGGGGCCCAAT
>CAMBGO010000203.1 GCA_945866165.1 Chitinophaga pinensis
ACAAAAGCATTTGCGACCATCTTAGATAAAGCTGGTGTGGTTTATGCGATATTAGGTAAGGAAGAAGCTTGCACGGGTGATCCTGCGCGTAGAGCCGGCAACGAATTCATGTTTCAAATGATGGCGTATCAAAATATACAAGTCATGAACGCTTATGAAATCAAGAAGATCGTCACGACTTGTCCGCATTGTTTCAATACCTTAAAGAACGAATACCCAGCATTGGGTGGCAACTACGATGTGATTCACCACACGCAGTTTTTACAAGAGTTAATTGAAACTGGGAAGATTAAAATTTCTGATAGCAATGAGTGGAAGGGTAAAACAATCACTTACCATGACAGTTGTTATTTAGGAAGAGCCAATGATATTTATGAAGCACCAAGAAAAGTATTGGAGTCATTGGATATTGAACTAAAAGAAATGCGCAGGTGTAAATCAAAAGGGCTTTGCTGTGGCGCAGGCGGTGCACAAATGTTTAAAGAGGAAGAAAAAGGTACAACAAGAGTGAATATGGAAAGAGCAGACGAAGCCATTGAAACAAAAGCAGATTTTGTAGCAAGTGCTTGTCCGTTTTGCAATACCATGATGACCGATGGTATCAAAAACAGAGATGAAGAAGTGAAAACAGAAGTATTAGACATTGCAGAAATCATTGCGAAGGCAATACAATAAATCATTGCGAAAGCACCACAATAATTACATATGGTAGACTTACCTACAATACTTCCAAAAAATTTCGATCCCCAGTCTAGGGTTTGGGTGTACCAAGCAAACAGGACTTTTACAATGGGTGAAATTTTTGAACTGGAACCATTGCTAGAAAATTTTGTAGCCGACTGGAAAAGTCATGGCGCAAAAGTAAAAGGCTACGCCACGGTATTATATGGTCAATTTATCCTCATCATGGCCGACGAAACTGCTACCACAGTTGGAGGATGTAGTACGGATAGTTCTGTACATGTGATAAAAGCTATAGAAGAAATGACAGGGGTCCAAATGTTCAACAGAACCCTTTTAGCTTTTTTTATTAAAAATAAAGTGCAGACTATTCCTCAAGCACAATTGAACTATGCACTTGAAAATGGTTTACTATCCATGGATACACTCTATTTTAATAATGTAGTCCTTACCAAAGCAACACTTGAAACCGAATGGTTGCAACCTATTTCCAAGAGTTGGCTTGCGCAAACGATTAAAATTCAATAAAATATTCAAGCATAAAAAAAGTCCCAAAATTATTCGGGACTTTTTTTATACAGTTCTATGAAAGTTATATTAGTGAACCAATTTCAAGAAGCCTACTTTAATGTAGTTTCTAAAAATTTATCTAAATCAGCCCCTCTTAAATCTCTTGCAATAATTTTACCAGCTGGGTCAATTAAAAAACTAGCAGGAATACTTTGGATACCAAACTGGGCTGCAACAGCATTATTCCAATATTTCAAATCACTTACATGACTCCAAGCAAGACCATCTTTCTTAATCGCCTCTAGCCATTTTGGTTTATCCTGGTCTAATGATACACCTAAGACAGTGAATTTTTTTGATTTAAATTTATTGAAGGCTTTTACAATATTTGGATTTTCTGCTCTACATGGACCACACCAGCTAGCCCAAAAGTCAACCAATACATACTTACCCTTTAAAGAAGACAGTGTAAAAGGCTTTCCGTTGACATCATTTTGTGTAAAATCAGGAAGCACTGTCCCTATCTGTCCAAAAGTAGATGAAGCAATTGTTTTGTCAATGAATTCAGCAAATGGGCCTTTCTTTGCAGATGGCGCCAATGTTTCATAAATAGACGCAAGGTTCTCTTTAATTTCAGGAAAAATATTTGAAAACTGCAACAACATCAAAGTTGTTACTGGCGAACCTGCATTTGCTTTAGACATTGTATTGAATGTAGCAATGATATCCTTAGATTGAGTAGCAGCTGCACTATTCAATGAATCTTTTTTTGCAGTATTTTTTTCTATATTTGCAGCTTGCATATTCGTGATATAAGGCAGCATCTTTGGATTCAATGCATTCATATATACTTTGTAAACATCATGACTTATAGAACCAGTAATATTTAAAGCAGCCACATTTTGCACATCACCTTCAACTAATACATTTTCATTGCCTACAAAAACTGGTATTTTTTGGGTTATACCATCAATACTAAGTACTAATAAACTTGGAAATTCTAATTGTGTTTGAAGACTAAAATTACCTGCAATAGATTTACCAGAGACTAATTCTTTATTGGAAACGCCATCAATTAATGATACTGTTGCAGCGTCTTTCACATTGGTCAACTTACCTTGCAAATTCAATGATTGGGCATGTACAAATGGACTAGCCAAAATCATAGCAATTGCGATGATATTTTTTTTCATACTATTTTATTTAATGGCAAATATATCAATTAAATCTGGTTGGCACTAGGCCTTATGCCTCTTTTCCAATATTTTAACAACATCAGACAATTTAAATCCTTTGGCCTGAAGCAGCATGAGGTAATGAAAAAGCAGATCGGCCGATTCTTCTAGAAATAATTCATTGTTTTGATCTTTAGCTTCAATTACTAGTTCTACTGCTTCCTCCCCTACTTTTTGCGCAATCTTATTGATACCCTTAGAAAATAAACTAGCAACATAAGAGCTATCTGGGTCAGCAGTTTTTCTTTGTTCAATGACTTGCTCTAATTGGACTAAAAAATCATGGGATTCTGCAGTATTCTCCGCTCCCCAACAGGTGTCTGTCCCAGTATGACAAACAGGACCAACAGGGTTGGCTTGTATTAATAAGGTATCCTGATCGCAATCCAATGCCATACTCAAGTAGCTTAAGTGATTACCACTCTCCTCGCCCTTGGTCCATAACCTGTTTTTTGAACGACTAAAGAAAGTTACTTTTTGCAAAGAGATGGTGGCATCCACTGCAGCCTGATTCATAAAGCCTAACATTAAGACTTTTTTTGTGGATGCGTCTTGCACAATCGCCGGCACCAATCCATCTATGTTTTTTGTAAAATCGATATTCATTTTGTGATAATTAGTATTGATATAAATGTATTATTGAATTGAATAATTATTAAATGATTTTGATTAATTTATTAAAATTATTTAATTGTATGGATATTTTAAATTCTAACTTGTACTCCATTTTGATATAGATATTTTTTTAAATCGGGGATAGCGATTTCTTTATAGTGAAAAACACTCGCAGCCAAAGCTGCATCTGCTTTGCCCTTCGTAAACACCTCTAAAAAATGTGCTTCTGTTCCACCCCCGCCTGAGGCAATGATTGGTAAAGGTAAATCTTCGGAGAGTTTTGCTGTGATATCTAAAGCAAATCCTTGTTTTGTGCCATCATGGTTCATAGAAGTTAATAGAATTTCTCCCACACCTAGGTCCACTGCTTCTCTTGCCCAATTAATTAATAATTTGTCTGTCTTGGTCCTACCTCCATTTAAATAGACATACCAATTATTGTCTTCCTCACATTTTGCATCAATCGCCAACACAATACATTGACTTCCAAACTGCTTTGCAAATCGATTAATTATAGTAGGATCTAAAAACGCTGCCGTGTTGATTGCAATTTTATCTGCACCATTTTGCAATAACACGCGCACATCGGCTTCTGTTTTAATGCCTCCACCCACCGTGAATGGAATATTGATCTGGTGTGCAATTTTATGCACCAATGCACTCAAGGTTTTTCGTTGTTCAACAGTCGCAGTGATGTCTAAAAAAACCAATTCATCCGCACCTTGACTAGCATACAATGCAGCCAACTCAATTGGATCACCGGCATCTTTGATTTGCTCAAAGTTCACCCCTTTCACGGTGCGGCCGTCTTTAATATCCAAGCATGGTATGATTCGTTTTGTTAGCATAGTTTTTAAAATGTTGAAAGCTCCAATAAGCTTATTTTATTTTCATAAATCGCTTTACCTATTATAGCAGCGGAACATCCAATGGTTCTTAGCTCCTCTAAATCTTTTAACTGACTAACCCCTCCACTTGCAATCAACTCTAAACTTGGATACTGTTGAAGGATTTTTTGATAGAGTTCAATGGATGGACCTTCTAATTTTCCATCTTTTTGAATATCTGTACAAAAGATTTGTGTCACCCCTTTATTCATATAAGACCCAATAAAATCATACACATCTATTTCAGTTTTTTCAAGCCAGCCACCTATAGCAATTTTTTCGGAATGCACATCTGCACCCAACATAAAAATATTTGCTCCAAAACGTTCAATCCACTCCTCAAAAGTGACTCTTTCCTTTACTGCCAAGCTACCTATGGTGGCATAAGTTGCGCCGGTATATAATACTGTTTTTAATGTAGCTTCCGTTTTAATACC
>CAMBGO010000204.1 GCA_945866165.1 Chitinophaga pinensis
CATTCCAATACAACATCCACTTCATGGGATGCCCATGGAATTTGCGCTGGGTCCCTTTGTGCATATATTTTTACCTCATGACCGTTTACAATGATTGAGTTATCTGTAGATTGAACATCTTGCTCAAAGCGTCCTTGGGCAGTATCGTATTTAAGGAGATGGGCCAAAACCTTGGGGCTGGTAAGATCGTTGATGGCAACGATATCAATGCCTTCCATGTTGAATACCTGGCGGTAAACAAGGCGTCCTATCCTTCCGAATCCGTTGATTGCTACTTTTACTGTGCTCATGTATGTTGCTTTTGACTTATTTGAGATGCAAATGTAAGAACTATTCATTTTTTTTTGTCATAATTGCATAAGAACTTATCTTTGCACTCCTAAAACGAAAACGGCCCGTTGGTCAATCGGTTAAGACGCCTCCCTTTCACGGAGGAATGAGGGGTTCGATTCCCCTACGGGCTACCAAATGCGAATTTCGGTCAACTTTTAACGGTTGGCCGATTTTTTTTGCCTCTGAAACCCGCGCCACATCTGCGATTAGAGAGAAAATGGTATTGACCCTAAAAGTTCGAAATTCGTTTTTTTGCCGATCATAGGCGATCCCCTCTGGGAATACCAGTTTTTGAATTTTGGTCTTATTGTCAAACTCGCTTGAATCCCATACCTGTCCTATGTTTTGAGCAATTTTCAAACCTTTTTTTACAGCGATTTCCAAGTTCGAACTTATTTCTAGGTAGTTCCCCATTTCTTGCTTTAGTGCTTGCTCTTCAAGGTTGTATTTTTCATTGTATTTCTTATAAAGATCAAGTGGTATTTCCTCATTGATGAACCGATCTTCAAGGTTTATTTTTTTGACTTGAAGTTCTTTTAATTTGTCTTTGATGATTTTTGAGTCTTGGTGTTCATCTTTTAGTTTTTCATTGATGACATCAAGCACTTTTTTCTCAAGTACCGTACTTAAAGATTTGTCGATGCAATACTCGGAAAGTGTTGCCGAAAACAATTCATTCAGCCTGTCTGCCCTCATATTCAATGGACTATCTTTCCCCCTGGTTTTATAGTAGAATATCCCTTTTTTGATATACCCGGTAAATGAATTACCTGTTTCGGCTTCTTTTACAAATCTTTTAAGAGCTAGTTCCCGGAATTTGCTTTTACGGGATATTCCTTTATGGTTGCTTGCAATTTCTGGAAAATTGGCTTTTTCAAAAAGTTTCTCGCTTATAAGTGGAGTGTGCTTTCCCTTGATTATTTCTCCTGGTATTAATGCATGTGTGATGTAGCCGCAATAAAATGGATTGGATAATATTCTGTGAAGATGCTTGTATCTGATGTTGCTTCCCATTTTCTTCATCTTGGCAGCAATTTCTACGTTGTTTAGGTTGCCTTCCGCCTTCCATTTGAATGCTTGAATCAAGATCCGTCCTTGATCGTTTATTACGTATTCATGGTATTTGGCTTTCTCTTTCCTTTTTAGGTTGGTATAGCCAATGGGGACTGGTCCTACCCAATAACCATTTCTGAGATTTTCGATCATCCCTCTTGTGGTTTTTTCTCTTCTGAGCTCATTGTCGTAATTTCCAAATGCATAGAAAATATTTTGCTGTAATTTTCCGGCGGCAGAGGTAACATCAACTTCTTGAATGACACTTAGTACTTTAACTCCAATTTTGCCAAGCTCTCTTGATAGGTCTGCTGCATGTTCACTCCTGGAGAATCGTTCGTACGAGTACACTAAAATTGCACTTATGCTTTTATCCTTTTTAACAAAGTCAAGCATTTTCTTGAATTCTTTTCTTTCATCATTCTTAGCCGACTCCACAGCACCTCCAAAAAACGCTTTGATAATCAAGCTTCTCAACTCTGCGAAGCTTATGGAATCCTTCTTCTGTGTTTCTAGGGACGTGTTGTCAAATTGTGAATGGTCTGAAACCCTGGTATAGTTTACAATGATGTTACCCGACCTCCATTTTGTCTGTTTCGGTTTCTTGGCAAAATCTTGAAGCATTTGGTGTTTTTGCAAAGGTTGACTTTTCATCTTTCAGGATGTTTTCTATTATAAATGTTGCTATGATTTCTGCCAGCGTATCAATATCAGTTTTTTCAATATTATTTTTGTCGTGGCTTTCTATTTGCATGTGATGTACTCATCTGCAAATTCTGTCAGTCGCCTACTGTACAGTTTTCTTTATTAATAATCGCCTGAGGTTTTCAGTGCTTTATTTTATGAGTTCCGTTTGATTAACTTTTATGATTTTACCATCTCTCGCTGAAATTTCTAAGTCTACAAAGTCGCCTCTCTTCATTAATCTGGCAAGTTGCTTGATGATATCATCATTGTCTTTTTTCTGAGCGCGTGTTAAAACAATCACTCCTTCCTGAAGAGTGATTGTGATTTTAGAGTAGTTACTACTCCTAATTTGTTCGATAAGTTTTTTTTCTTTTGAATTCATTAGACCCAGGTAGTAATTTACGTCAACACTTTCTTTTTCGTCATTAAAGAACTTAGCTAAAAGACTCTTTATGTTGATTAGTACGAATGATTGAGTTGAAATTATTTTCTCGAATTCCTTTTTTTGCTGTGCGGCTTCTTCTTCAAATAACGGAGTGTCCCCAATATTGAAAAAACCTTCATTTTCATTGCTATAAATAAATACTAGGTTCATGCTGCCCGATAGCGTGTAAGCTATTATTATTGAAAAGGGATTTATGTATTCAAGTAGTTTTCCCGATTGTTCGTCTGAAAGAGCCTTTTGAACAATTTTATTACTCTCATTTATGGATTTGTATATTTCGTTTTTACCTGCATTCCTCTCATAGTATGAGTTTGATTCAGCAATCAATTCTTGATTAAAGTCGTAAAAGCTTGTCTTGATATTTTTTATGTTTTTCAGTGGTATTCCAAAGAACCTCAATTCTTCAATAAGTTTTATCCAGATCGCCTCCTTCAGCGTATACTTTCTCCATGTCCCTTTTTCTTTGGCTTCGTCAACAAGGGCATATTTAATCCAATCATTCATTACTTTACCGCTTACCCCGATATCCTTTAGATAGAATCTAGGCTCATTTATGATGTCCAGCAATGCAGTGAAGTAGTCATTTATCTCTTCATCCTGCCCCTTAGCATTGAAAAAGTCTGCTAGATTAATTTTTTTTCTTTCAAACATTACTTATAAGTTTGTAAAAACATAACCCAAAAGTAATTAAAATAAATTACAATGAAAAAAAAGTTCACTGAAAAGACAGGTAAATTCTCCTATCTGTTGAAGCGGGCCTGTAAGTTTTGTGGGGCACCTATACCTGATCATGCTCATGCTACAACTGAATATTGCCCTAAGACCTATGATGAAAATGGCAAGGTCAGGGATTGTAAATCGTCATTCCATAGAGAAAATGACAAACCGGAAAGGGAAATCCAAGCGGAATACAATGGCCGAAATAAGGCCATCAAATCCAGAATTGAGTATTTATTGCAAAAGCATGGCTATCAGGTGACGACAGAAATGCTTGATACTTATGAAATTATGCTTAACGAATGTATAAAGTACCAAGTTGATCCTTCGGGTACCTTGACAACACATTTTTTAAACTATCAAATCGTTTCAAATCCATTTAATAAAATCCATAAAATTACTTATCATGACTAGTAATCAACAACTGATGAGCATATTAAGCAATGTAGGTGAACACAAGCAGCTTAAAGATACAACCATAATTCTTGGATGTCTATTAGGCGCAGCTGTCATAACAGCAATAGTATTGGTTCCAAAGTACACTGAAGCAATTAGAGATAATAACCGTTTAAGGTTTTCAAACATGGAATATAGGTCTGCAGTATATTCTGTTAGATCTGAACTTGAACTTTCAAATGCAGAGAACCAGAGGATAGCCAAGCGTGCAAACCAAATGGAAAAGGAAATTATTCAGCTTAAAAATGATAGGATAGGGCAGGCTAAAGCTTAGTATGGTCTTTTAAGGTCTATTCACGTGAAAATCACCATTTTCTCGTGTTTTCTCTATAATTCTCGTGAATTCACGAGAATTATAGAGAAAAGTGCATGTTTCGAGGCTAATTCCATCATATGAATTGGGTTTATTAGTATCATAGCCACATTAATTCCAACGCTCATATATTTATTTAAACAACCCATAATAGTATTCAACACGGAAATAAAAAGAGCATACTATAGTTTTAATGTTTGAAACTGATCTAGAGTATGCTCAAAAGATGCTTCTTATGTTATTTTAAAAAATAATTATTGATATGTTTAAAAATAATAGTGCCAATATGGATCTACACAGTTTGTAAAACA
>CAMBGO010000205.1 GCA_945866165.1 Chitinophaga pinensis
TTCGTTTGCTTTAAAGTTTATAACAGGTGGGGTAACCTGATTTTTTACACAACAGATCCTTACAAGGGTTGGGATGGTAAATACAAGGGTTCTATTCAACCTGCAGAAACATATATGTGGATAGTAGAGGGATTTGATAGCAGTGGTAAAAAAATAAAGAAGAGTGGAATGCTGTCTTTGATGAGATAAAAAATGTAGAGATGATTTATAATGGTGGGTAATCCCCATCAATTATTTATCATAATTCTATAAAATAAATTATGATGAGGAAATTAATCATACTGGTGTTGGTTCAAATGATGTGGTATTGCTCCTTGGGGCAAGACTTACATTATGCTGATATCCAAACGATGAATCTTTGGTACAACCAATCATTGAAGACTGATCGGCATGCAGATGTCAGGTTAAATTTTAGGGATATGAAGTATCAGTCTATTCTGGCATTTAGGACTGCATCTGGTTTACTTAATATACCATTGATTAAAACGAATTCGACTAATAGCACTGAAGGGAAAGGATTTTTGAATTTAACTGCTGGTGGTGCTTATGATAAATCTAATCGCGGCATCTTCAAAAATTCTACAGGATTGTTGGGACTGTCTTATTCTCAGTTATTGACTGATAATTTTATTTATTTATCTGCTGGATTTCAAGGCTCAATGACGCAGACAAGACTTGGTGCCACTGGAATGTTGTTTCCAGACCAATTCGATCAATATGGTCCTTTGCCATCAGGTACAAGTGACCCCTTGCGTGCTGGTCGTTCCTATAGTACAACAAGCTTGAATGCGGGGTTGTCGGTTTATCAAAATACTGATATGAGCGAATGGTATATCGGTGGAAGCTTACGTCATATCAACAGGCCATTTACTGATGAACAGAAAACTGATGCATATCGATTGGCCCCAACCCTAGGAGTCCAAGCAGGATTGACCGTGAAGAATGAGCAAGAACAGGTGGGTATTTATGGAATAGCAAACTTAAAGGCACGGGCCTATGAATACTTGATTGGGGCGATGTTTAAAAAGATGATTGATGAGGATAAAAAAGGGAATACCAGTTCATTGGGTATTGGTTTGGCTTTGCGTTTGAATGATGCCGTGATTCCAAACCTACAGTTGAAATTGAAAAAAACAATCATTGGTTTTCATTATGATATGAATATTTCAGGATTGAAAGCAGCTGGGTATAGTAGGCAAGGCTTTGAAGTGTCAATGAAACAGCAGATTAATTAGAATTCAGTTCTCAGATGATAGAAATCAGAGTGAAATAACGCAACATAACTAATATACTACTCGTCATGATTTCATTTAAGTATAAAAAAGATATAATGAAAAAAATAGTATCATCAATCATATTGATTTTTATTGTGGGATACGCTGCAATTGCACAAGATACAATCACAAAGGCTGATCCAAAACCACTTAAAATGAAGTACGCGCCAAATCCTGATTCAAAGTGGAGCATGTTTGGAATGCGCCTTCACATGCAAGATTTTGGTATCACCAATCAATATGTTGATACGTGTAATTGTGATGATGGTCTTCCGTTGTTAGACCGAGCCAATGGAACAGTTGCTTTCAGTCTTTATAGGAATTTATCAAAGCGATTTGCTGTGAGTGGAGATATGGGAATTAGCTATGGTCACATTTCAAAAAAGACACCAACCCTCAACGATAAGCGCCAAATCTGGTTTCAAACCGCTCGTGCTGATTTTTACTACCAATTTACTAATAACAAACTACAGCTACAACCCTTCCTGTTTGGTGGTGCACATTTTTCACGCAGGTCATCAAGTAATTATCTTTCTATTCCCATGGGAATGGGTGCAAGGTATATGGTGTTCAACGAAAATGGTATGATCACCGGACAAGTGGGCTATGGACTTAGTTCATCAAGCAATATCAGGAATAGTTTGATTTATTCTTTCGGGTTGTATATCAATATGACGAAAAAGAAAAAAGTTCAACCTATTGAATTGCCTAAACCTATTGATACGATTAAATGTCCAGTTCCACTGGTTGATACAGATTGTGACGGATTGGTTGACAGCATCGATAAATGTCCAACTGTTCCAGGTCCTGCTCGCAATGAAGGTTGTCCTATTCTCGACAAAGACCATGATGGCGTGATGGACGAAGTTGATAAATGTCCTGATCAGGCAGGTGATCCTTGTAATGATGGTTGTCCTTTGCCTCCAAAGCCTTTGCCAGTTCTAGAACCCAAAAAGGGATTACCAGTGAAGACTGAGCAACCAAAAGTTGAGCCTAAAAAAGAAACGGTAAAGCCAAGTATTCCAAAGGTAGAGGTCCCCAAAGATGTTTTTATCGAAAGGCCCATAAGGCCTGGACGGATCTTTGACAGCGTCTACTTTATCATTTATTTTGATTTTGATAAGTATTCACTGACACCGAAAAGCAATAATGTTCTTTCCCAGGTTGTTGCTTATTTAAAGAAGCATCCTAGTTACGAATGTGTTTTATTCGGACATACAGACCTAGAGGGATCGGATCAGTATAATATAAAATTATCCCGAAATAGGGTCAATGCAACACGGACTTACCTGACCACGCATGGTATTTCTCTTCGCCGAATTTCCACCGATTACTTCGGTGAGCGAAAACCAGTGATCTCCACCATTGCAAAACCACTGGGTTGGAAAAACCGCCGCGTTGAATTTCACTTTATCATGAATTGATGCTATTTCTCGTATTGCTTTCCTTTGGGATGAAAATGTTCCATCCAGGGGGAAAGCAATAATTTTATTTACTAAAATAATTAGTATATATTTACTAAATAAATTAGTAAATATGGATGGGGATTTCTTTTCAGGAGCTACCTATGAGGGCTCCAAAACATACACACAGCAACAGGTTAAAACCACCAATGCAACTGGTTTTGGGGCTGCATCAGACGATCATGCTGAGAGAGGTATTGATCTCAATGAACAGCTTATTCGAAACAAGCCCGCTACTTTTTTTATGCGCGTTAAAGGAGATGCCATGGTCGGTGCAGGTATTTTCGATGGCGATATGGTCATTGTGGATCGTAGCATTAAGCCCGTTAGTGGCAAGATTGTTATTGCCGTGCTTAATGGCGACATGCTAATTCGACGATTTGAGCAAGGATTCAATAAAGTAAGGCTTGTTCCTGAAACAAATAAGCTTTCACCAATCGATATCGATCCCTATGCTGATTTCACCATTTGGGGAGTGGTGACGTATGCGATACATAGATGTTAATGAGACATCAGAATTCAGATATCAGACGTCAGACGTCAGAAATCAGATGTCAGAAATCAGATGTCAGAAATCAGACGTCAGAAATCAGATGTCAGACTTCAGAAGTAAGCCATATGTTTAGGTTCAAATAAAATTGTAAATTTTTCATCTATTCTGACGTCTGATTTCTGACGTCTGTCATCTGCCATCTGTATATGTACGCCATCATCGATTGTAATAGTTTTTATTGTTCTTGCGAACGGCTTTTTCGTCCGGATCTTCGCAGCAAGCCGGTCGTAGTCCTGAGCAACAACGATGGTTGCATCATCTCCCGAACCGATGAAGCAAAAAAAGCCGGTATTGATATGGGTGTGCCTTTGTTCGAAAGCCGTCAGTTGCTGAGTAGACATGACATAGCGGTATTCTCTTCCAATTACCATCTTTATGGCGACCTCAGTATGCGCGTAATGGATACGCTCCGTTCGCTTAGCGATGATTCAATATACCGTTGCGTTGAAGTGTATTCTGTTGATGAGGCATTCATTAATCTTGATCACCTTCCTGCCGACTCATTGAAGACTTTTGCCCTGCGATTGCGTGATGTTGTTTTTGAATGGACAGGTATTCCTGTTTCTGTTGGTATTGCACCGTCTAAGGTATTGAGCAAGGTGGCGAACCGATTGGCAAAAAAAGATAAGATGAAAAGTGGTTGCATCATGATCCTCGATGATGATGAAAAGGTTCAGGAAGCACTTGAGATGACGGATGTATCTGATCTATGGGGAATTGGACGTCGCTATGCAAAAAAACTGAAAGAAGAATACGGGATTAATACGGCCTGGCAACTCAAGCACATGCCATTCGAGTGGGCACGGAAAAACTTGGGAGGTATTGTGGGGGTGAGGATGATTCGGGAATTGAATGGTGAATCATGTATTCTAATGAAAAATCCTCTAGAGAAAAAAAAGATGATTGCTACCACGCGGATGTTCGGTAAAGCTGTATTTGATCTTCAGTCTTTAAAAGAAGCTGTTGCAACATTCACTGCACGTGCTGC
>CAMBGO010000206.1 GCA_945866165.1 Chitinophaga pinensis
CCATTTAATTCTAAACCACTTCCCATTAGTATGCAAAAAGAACAACCCAAAGGAGCATTCATCAAGGACGGCATCATGCATTTAAAACATGGTGAAGGCCTTACTATGAGCATCTATGATTTTGCACTCAAAGGAAAACACAACCAGTACAATACCATGGCTGCATCAGTAGCCTCGAGTCTGGTTGGTATTCGGAAAGACAAGATTCGAAATGCCGTTTCTTCCTTTGAAACATTGGAACACCGAATGGAAAAGGTAGCAACAGTTCGGGGCATTGATTTCGTGAATGATTCAAAAGCAACCAATGTAAATAGTACATGGTATGCATTGGAAAGTATGGTCAAGCCCGTAACCTTAATATTGGGTGGTATTGATAAAGGAAACGACTACGAGTTGATTAAGGATCTTGTAAGAGAAAAAGTGAAAACGATTATTTGTATGGGTGTAGATAATAAAAAAATCCATGATGCATTTGCCGGTATTATTCAAACAATTTTAGATGCCAAAAGCGCTAATGAAGCTGTTGCCAAAGCCTATTCTCTATCGTCTAAAGGTGATGTTGTATTGTTGAGCCCTGCTTGTGCAAGCTTCGACCTTTTCAAAAATTATGAAGACCGTGGTAATCAATTTAAAAACGCAGTAAAATCTTTATAGTCATATAATGCAAGAACAGGGTATAGATATTAAGAATTTCTCATTGGGCGGCATTGCCGGCAGAACACATGGCGACAAAGTGATCTGGGCAATTGTTGTATTGCTTACACTAATGAGTCTACTTGCTATCTATAGTAGCACCGGCACCCTTGCATATAAAATGACTAAAAGTCCTGAGTCATATCTCTTTAAGCAAATTGGACTTGTGGCTGCAGGTGTTATAATAATTTATATCGCACACCTTGTAAATTATACTTTTTATTCAAGGGTTGCATTGTTGCTATATGCAATATCAATACCGATGCTTATTTATACCCTGTTTTTTGGAACAAATCTCAATGATGCAAACAGGTGGGTAAAGCTTCCGATAATCAATCTTACATTTCAAACTTCAGACTTGGCAAAGCTTGCTTTGTTCATGTACCTGAGTAGAAAACTGAGTAAGAAGCAGGATGTTATCAAGGATTTTAAAAAAGGATTTATTCCATTGATTACGCCAGTATTTTTCATTTGCATCCTCATAGCACCGGCCAATCTTTCTACTGCATTGCTCACGGGTGCAACAAGTTTAATTCTCCTTTTTATTGGAAGGGTTAGCATCAAGCACCTCGCATTGGTGGTGCTTGTTGTAGCAATTCCTCTTTCGATTCTTGTTGGCGTGGCAAATATGTATTACGATGAAACTACTGGTAAGCCAAAGCCCATTCCAGAAATGCTTACAAAGGGTAGAATTGAAACTTGGATTAAGCGTGTACAAAATTTTATGTATGCTGAAAAAGAATCTTCTTCTTACCAAGTACAACAGTCAAAAATTGCGATTGCAAAAGGTGATTGGGCAGGACTTGGTCCTGGAAATAGCCAAGCAAGAAATTTCCTTCCACACCCTTACTCAGATTACATTTATTCAATAATAGTTGAGGAATATGGATTGCTAGGGGGCATTGCTGTATTGATGATATACCTCTTGTTTTTACTCAGGTGTATTCGTATCATGAAAAAATGTCCTTATGCATTTGGGGCATTTTTATCACTTGGATTGAGTTTTACGTTGGTGATACAAGCAATGGCAAACATGGCCGTTAACGTGAATCTTTTTCCAGTTACTGGCGTAACCCTTCCGCTCATTAGCATGGGTGGAAGCTCATTTTTGTTCACTTGCTCCGCTATTGGTATTATACTCAGTGTTGCTAAGAACGTTGAGTCGCTTGAAGGTGCAAAAGCAGTTGAAATTGTAAAAGCTGCAGAAAATAAAAATGAAAACGCAGAGGAGGTGAATGAGCATGAATAAAAAAATAATCATAGCAGGTGGCGGTACGGGAGGACATATCTTCCCCGCAGTTGCAGTGGCAAAGGCACTTCAACGAATCGACCCTGCGATTGATATTCTTTTTGTTGGTGCGGCAGGTAAAATGGAAATGGAAAAAGTTCCTGAAGCTGGGTTTAATATAAAGGGTCTTGACATAGCAGGATTTAATAGGAGTAAGCTTTGGAAAAACTGGAGCCTGCCATTCAAATTAATTAGAAGTTTCATTCAAGTCTCACGCATTTTTAAGGACTTCAATCCTGCTGCCGTTTTTGGTGTAGGAGGATATTCTTCTTTTCCCGTATTGAAATATGCACAGAAGAAAGGAATTCCAACATTTATTCATGAATCGAATTCGTTTGCTGGCAAGTCGAATATCATGTTGGGGAAAAATGCTACCATGGTGATGGTTGCAACAGATGGAATGGATAAGTTCTTTCCAAAAAACAATATTGTTGTTACAGGAAATCCTGTCCGTGCTGAAATTTCAAATCCAGTTGTAAGAAAAGAAGAGGCGCTTGAATTTTTTGGAATGAAAGAAGGAAAAAGAACAATACTTGTAATTGGAGGAAGCATGGGGGCAAGAAGCATCAATCAATCTATTGCCAACGGATTAGATCGACTGGTGGAAGCCGAATTACAGGTTATATGGCAGACTGGTAAAGCAAGTGAGGACCTTTTGAATGAAAAGCTGAAAACCAATAAGTCGGTGTGTATTACTTCATTCATATCAAAAATGCATTATGCTTATATGGCGGCTGACTTGGTTGTATCAAGATCTGGCGCCATAGCACTAGCAGAAATATGCGCCATGGGAAAACCATCTATCCTGGTTCCATATCCTTTTGCAGCAGAGGACCACCAAACAGTTAATGCGTCTAATATGGCCAATCACCGCGCTTCCATTGCTATTAAAGATGCCAATGCTGCAGGTAGTTTGGTAGACGAAGTTTTAACATTAGTAAAAGACGACGAAAAACTAAAACAGTTTGGAGCTGCTGCAAAAAGCCTCTACTATAATGACGCTGATATGAATATAGCAAATTTGATTCTTGACTCTATTAAAATAACGCATGACTGAACTGAATCATATAAATGATATCAGCAAAGCCTACTTCGTTGGCATTGGAGGTATAGGCATGAGTGCACTAGCCCGATTCCTGCATGCCCGTGGTGTTGCGGTATCTGGCTACGACCGTGTTTCAACTGAATTGACAAAAATGTTGGAGCAAGAGGGAATTGCTATTCAATATGATGATGAGTCAACTGGGCTTGATACAACATACGATGTAGTTGTATATACACCTGCCATTCCAAAAGAAAACAACATCTTAGCATATTTTATTAGCAATAAATATAATGTAATTAAACGTAGCGACTTGCTACAGTTAGTTTCAAGAGATACGTTCAATATTTGTATAGCAGGTACACATGGCAAGACCACTGTTAGTACAATGGTGGCTCATATCTTGCGCCATTCAGGATATGGCTGTAACGCATTTCTTGGAGGGATCTCTTCAAACTATCATACCAATTTTTGGAGCAACCCAAGGGCTGTATGTGTTATAGAAGCTGATGAATACGACAGAAGCTTCTTGAAATTAATTCCTGACATCATAGGAATAACTTCCATGGATCCGGACCACCTAGATATCTATGGAACCGCAACGCAGATGGAAGATAGTTTCATAAGTTTTACACAAAAACTAAAACCCACTGGATTGTTGATTACAAAAAAGGGGTTGTCGCGAGAAGCCGATTTCAGTAAAAATCAACATAGCACATATCATTTGAATAATATTAACGCCGATGTGTATGCTACCGATTTGGCTATTGTAAAAGGTACATATTCATTTAATGTAGTTGGAAATGGATGGCAAATAGAAAATATGCGGTTGAATATGGGAGGAATGCACAATGTTGAAAATAGTTTGTTGGCAATTGCCATTGCTAAGCACCTGGATATAGAAAATGAAAAAATCATAAGTGCAATAGCTGATTTTAAAGGTGTTAAAAGAAGATTTGAGTATATCGTAAGGACCGAAAAACATTTATATATTGATGATTATGCACATCATCCAGAAGAATTACGTGCATTGATAAATGGTGTGAGAAATCTTTATCCTGAAAAAAAACTGACAATTATTTTTCAGCCACACTTATACTCTAGAACCAACGACCTGGCTGATGGTTTTGCAGAAAGCTTAGACTTAGCAGATGAAATATGGTTGTTGCCAATCTATCCTGCCCGTGAATTGCCAATGCCAGGAGTTGAAAGCAAAATCATATCAGAAAAAATGA
>CAMBGO010000207.1 GCA_945866165.1 Chitinophaga pinensis
GGGCTGTATTTTTGAGTCAAACCATATGTCGTCGATATAATTTTAGCCCCACTTAAGTACAATCACTAACTTTTTCTCAAAGGCTCGTTTAGTATTTTGCATGACTGATCAAATGGTACCAGAATCAACATGGATATTTTGACCGGTAATGGATCGAGACTCATCAGAAACTAAATACGCAACAGTACTTGCAACCGAATCTATATCTGTTGGCTGTTTCAATGAATTCCGTCGGTAAATTCTTTGGCGCTCTTCGACAGAGATTGTCGCGCTCATGTCGGTATCCATAAAACCCGCAACTATACAATTTGATCGTATGCCTCTCTCGCCCCATTCTCTTGAAACATTTTTTGAAAAAGCTTCTAAAGCGCCTTTGGTGGATGCATACATCGCTAAACCTTTATATCCCGTATGAACACTAATCGACGACAAATGAACAATACTGCCGCCCACCTTATTCAGCATCATATTTCTTATTGAATATTTCGTCAAAACAAAAGGTGAATAAACGTTTACAGCGTACATAGCCTCGACTTTTTCAACGCTTATATTTGTCACTATATCATCGTAAGCCACGGCAGCATTATTCACCAAACCGTGAATCGGAATAGCATTAACTACATATTCACTAAATAACGATTGCTGAACCAATTTATAATCTGTGAGATCAAACTCTTTGAAAAAAACCGAGTTTGGTCGGCTCTCCATCAACTTTAAATATTGTTCACTTAATTTGCGACTGACGCCGTAAACATTGGCCCCTTGCTCTGCTAGCGTCTTTGCAATCTTGAACCCCAAACCACGTGCACAACCAGTTACGATTATATTTTTACTTTTTATTGTCACACCTTGAAATCTTTCCATTTTTATTTATATTTATAGAATCCGAGAAATACACTTTACGTGGAACCTCATGAGCATGTAACAGTTTTGAGATAGAACTGAGCAACGCCAGCTCTGATAATATCTGACCTTCGTTTAACACGACATCAGCAACAATAATACTACCAAGAACTGAATTAGCCCTCCCATACACAGAAACATATTTTACGGAACAGGCGCTGTAAATAACATCTTCAATCTTTACTGGGTTCACTTTATAACCGCCTATGTTAATCATTTCATTTTTTCGAGAAACAAAACGAAATGATAATTTCGTATCATCAACCCACTCTACTAGGTCACCTGTTGCATACCATTCACCTTCCATCTTTTTATCCATCAATTCACCAATTAGACTTTGATGGATATACACCTCTAGATTGTCAACCTTTATTTTATCAGTCAAGGTATCAGGTATTGAGAACGAAGAACCGTTAGTAGCAAATAGCGAACCCGCTTCAGTTGATGCATAGACGTTAAACACCTTGGAGTTAGGGAAAACTCTTTTTATGTTTTCGATGATCCTGTTATCTGATTTCTCCCCACCTAATGTAATGTGCGAAACGCATTTAAAAACCTTTTCACACGGGACTATCAATCTATAAAAAGTCGGAGTTGCAGATACATGTGTAATTTTGTACTTTTCAAGATTCTCATAAACAATGTCACGAGGATTTTGGAACAAATTAATAATAGTATTTTTGTTCAGTAAACCCTGGAAAAAAACCTGCAATCCTGCGATATGAGATGGGTTATATGCAAACCCCCAAACATTGCTTTTATACCGGTCACCAAGGCGAACCTGCCTCAGTAAAGTATTTATCTGGTGAGTGATCCTCTTTGGTTGTCCGGTTGTACCAGAGGTGGCCAAAGTTAGCCGGGCCTTTGAGTTTATTATCCGATCCACCAATGTTTGATGGGATACGATTCGGTCAGCAGAAGTATTATCGTGACCATTTCGATCCCTGATGCACAACACCTCCCCTAACAAGCAACGTCCGTTCTCAAACTCGTGAATGTCTACCTCCGCGTCTAGTAGCAAAGCTTTTGTCAATACTACAAGAAAACCTTGTGCGTCACCTGTTAAAAGATCAAAGAGATGATCTAGCGGAATATTGACTAACCGCAATAATTCATCGTAAGATGTCGACGTTTTTGCTATTTCATCGACAAACCATGGTTTATTATCTATGGTTGACATCGGGTAATAGTTGTTCAATCTCTCCAACTTTACTAATTACCCCATTACGAAATATATCAATACCAGTTTTATCCTCTAGCCGCACGGTCAACTCAGCCAAATCGAATGAATCAAAACCAAGATCTTTCCTTAAATCTGTTTCAGCATCTATTTTAGCGGCAGGTATTGCACCCTTTGATAATAACACTTCGTTTATTGAATCTAAGATCTCTTTTTTCATTTTATGTACGTAATTGGTTCAATTATTTTTGTTTCATTAAGTTGACAAGCTACTCCTCCCCAAGAAAGTCCAACACCGAACCCAATTAGAACTGCCGAGGAAAGGCGCCCTTCATTTTGCCGTATTTGACCCACAGATGATAGAAGCAATGGGATACTTGCTGGACCAGTGTTGCCATATTTTTCGACGTCAATCGGCATTCGATGAGCTTCGACTTGTGCTCGTCTTCTAATTGTATCCACCATAAATTTATTTGCTTGGTGAATCGCATAAGTGCCAACCTCATTCCGATCCCAACCAGCCATCTGGGCGACTTCATCTAATAGCAACGGCACACGTTTAAGAGCAAAATTGAATATCTCAATTCCATCCATAAATAGGTCACATTCCGACCGCCAGCTACCGTCTTCACATTTCACAGCAATCTCTGTTAAATAATTTCTCGGCACCCTGGCACCGCCAGCAGGTATGATCAACCTCTCGGCACCTAATCCATCAGAATAAATTGCAAACATCATACTTGAATTACCACGCTCAACAACTGTTGCCGTTCCTGCATCACCAAATACCATTCTACATGCCCTATCTAATGGATTTATAAATGATGTTGTAACATCACCTGACAGTAAAAGCACCATATTGCAAGCGCCACTTTGAACAAGCAATGCGCTTTGCAGTAAACCATGTATATATCCTGAACAACCGAGTCTTATGTCTAAGCAAAACACAGATTCTTTTAGATTTAACCGCTTTTGAATTAAATGACTTGTTTGTGGGAGTATGTAATCAGGAGTTTGGGAAACAAAAACAACACCATCAATCTGATCCGGATCTATCGAGTTTTCATTTATTAGCTTTTTCGCAGCGCTTAGACATAAATCAGAACTCGTAATCCCATCCTTTGCGACCCTTACACAATGGATCCCCGTTGTTTTTATAATTTTAGCAACCTCTATTTCACCATATTGCGCACCGAGACTATGCATATCTAGTACAAACGGTGGAAGACACGAGGAAATGCTCCTTACCTTAACGCCTTCTATTTTTAATTTCACATAGCCCCTTTTTTCAGGTTACTGAAAAACCCCCATCGGTTGTGATGTTTTGACCATTGATCCAAGTATTTTCTGTTAACAAATGCCAAATAATAGGGCTTATATCATTAGGCATACCAAAGCCATGTGGATAACGATTTAATATCGGACCACCACGTTCCTGACTCATATCTACTACAGATTTAACAAATTCCGTCTTCACTATACCAGGACATACTGTATTTATTTTTATTTTGGTTTTAATATTCTCCAATGCCAAGACCTTCACAAGATTATTTAGTGCTGCCTTCGAAGTGGAATAGCTTGATATTCCAGGTGCGACATTATTTATCCCAGACACACTAGACAAAAAAATTACATTTGCGCCAAATTTCAAACAACTTTTTTCTATAAGTGTTTTGATTATAAGAAGAGGCTTTATGAAGTTGATCTCATAAACATCTAGCAACTTTTTGCGCGTCATGTGCCTAACTAAAGTTAGGTCCGAGACACCTGCCGCGTAGATAAAACCCGAATATTTTTCATTTGATGCGCATAACTTTTCAATAATCTCTTCAGAATACAAATCGCACTGGTAAACCACCATCTTTTCTTCTAGCCCACCTTCATACTCAGCTTGGTATTTTTTAATATTTCTTACAAAAATATCTGCCGACATATTGGGGTTGGCATTGATTTTATTCACAACCTCCTTAAGCATCGGAGAATTACCGCCGACTATTAAATATTTATTCATTTATATACAATTGATTAAATAGCTCATCACCACAAAATGTATACATTACAGAACCCCAAGACAGACCTACACCGAATCCAGAACATAAGACCGTAGTGCTTTTGTTAGCAAGACATTGACCAGCATTTCTTACG
>CAMBGO010000208.1 GCA_945866165.1 Chitinophaga pinensis
GATTTGCCATTTTCCATAGATGCTGTGGTATTCTGACCAAATGATTTTTCATTCGATACAAGCAATAGAAGAATAAAAAAGAAAATATTATTTTTCATGATATGAATAATGTATTAATTTCTATCAAACTTTATTTAAGTCATTAATGAATGACTGATTGTAAAAACGTTTTCCCGTTGCTTTGTACAATGAATTTGCCAATGCAGCAAAAATTGGCGGGAATGGCGGTTCACCTAATCCTGTTGGATCGATATTATTTTGAACAAAATGAACATCAATTTTTTTAGGCGCTTCCTTCAACCTAATCATTCTGTATTGATTAAAATTCTTTTGCATGGGTACGCCTTTTTCAAATCGCAATCCACCAAATAGTGCGTTTCCAATTCCATCTACTACTGCTCCTTCTACCATGTTCTTTGCACCTTCAGGATTCACAACAACTCCACAATCCATTGCTGAAGTAACTTTTTCTACAACAGGCTGTCCGTTTTTCATCGTTACATCAACAACATGTGCAGCATAAGAGTTGTGACAGAAATATGCAGCAACGCCTCTTTTGTTATTTTTATTTGCAGCACTATTCCAATTGGATTTTTCTTTTACCAACTCCAATACAGTAATATAGCGGTCAGCATCATATTCATTATTCTTTCCTACAGGAGTTGCCTTCGCTTTTTTCAATAACTCAATCCTATAATCGATTGGATCTTTACCAATTGCTTCTGATAATTCATCTAAGAAAGATTGTTCAGCTGATGCGATGAAGTTGGAGCCAGGCGCCCTGAATGCACCAATGGTTATATTTGATGGAATATCCCAGCCTTCTGCGAGATAATTTTCAAAAGCTCCTGCAGGGAAACGATTCTCGTGTACCGCACCTTCTGGTATACCACCACCTTTGATATGAATGGCAGTCACATTGTTTTTTTCATCAATGGCAGCTTTGTAGGTGACCATGTATGATGGACGATATACGCCATTGGTCATGTCATCTTCTCTAGTATAAATTAATTTAACTGGCGATTTAAGTTTTTTGGAAATTAATCCCGCTTCAATGATGTAATGTCCGTAAGCCCTTCTTCCAAAACCGCCACCCATCCTAGCCAGCTTGATGTCAATTTTATCAGCAGTCAGGTCGAGGTTAGACATGATGTTGTTCTTCATCATATCAGGGATTTGAATAGGGGCAACAAACAATGCTTTTTCATCTGTGATGTGAGCAAAGCAACTGATTGGCTCCATGGTATTGTGTGGCAAGAAAGGAGCAGAGTATGTTCTTTCAATTATTTTTTTTGCTGTTGAAAAGGCCGTTTCCGGATCGCCATCTTTTCTCAACATTTTACCTGGCTTTTTCTGCATATCGTACATCTGCTTCATATGAGCATCTGTGCTTTCTAATCCCGCGGGTGTAATTTCTTCTACCATACTTCCCCACGAATTAACCATTTCTTTTGATTCTTGAATTGGTTCCCATTGGACTGCAACTTTTTTTCTTGCATTCATTACTTCCCAGGTTGAGTTACCTGCAACTACTACTAAGTTGTTGAAAGTCCTTGTATCAAATCCGGCTTTCTGAAACCCATCTTTATATACTTTTATTTCAAACACATCTTTAATGCCAGGCATTTTCTTTGCCTCCGTTGCATCAAATGATTTTAACTTCATACCAAATGCTGGCGGATGTAAGGCCATGGCGATGAGCATGCCTTCATGCTTGTAATCCATGGTGAACAAAGATTTTCCCGTAACTATTTTTGAACCTTCAACATTTTTTTGTGGGGTGCCCAGCAATGTAAATGTGCCGTTCTTTTTCAAGGTAATTTTTTCCGGTGCTGGCAATTTGGATGCTGCTGTTGCCAAGGCGCCGTAGGTAAGACTTTTATTGCTTGCCTTGTGGAATATGCTTCCATTGCTTGCAGATAATTCTGCAATAGGAACATTCCATTCATTTGATGCGGCCTGCAGTAACATCATTCTTGCAGTGGCACCCGCTTTTCTCAAAGGTTGCCATGCCATTCTCATAGCCATGCTACCACCTGTAAACTGACTTTTGAATCTTGGCGTATCATAATCACCTTGCTCTACTTTAACTGACTTCCAATCTGCCTCCAACTCCTCTGCAATTAACATTGGCAAAGAAGTCATTACATTTTGTCCAAACTCAGGATTCGGAGATAGTATGATAATTTTATTGTCTGGGGTTATTTTTATAAATCCCGTTAGCTCTATCCATTCATTTGCATTGGTTGCATTGGCCAACGCTTCATTTGGAACCAAATTGGCCAACCAGCTGAAACCGATCATCATTCCACCACTCGATAAGGAAGAAACTTTCAAGAATGAACGTCGGCTTTGATTATGTTGTAACTTTTCCATTGTCTAAAAAGTTTATTTGTTTGATGATTTTGCAGCGGTCTTAATCGCATCTTTGATTCTGAGATATGTTCCACAGCGACAAATATTTCCACTCATAAAGTTCTCAATGTCTTCATCAGTTGGATTGGGTTTTGATTTCAATAATGAAACAGCAGCCATGATTTGTCCTGTTTGACAATAGCCACACTGTGCAACATCTAACTCCAACCAGGCTTTTTGTACGGGGTGTTCTCCATTCTCCGACAATCCTTCAATGGTGCTGATTTCTTGTGTACCAACTGCAGAGACAGGCAATTGACAGGATTTTAATGAGCGACCATTTAAATGAATTGTACAAGCGCCGCATGAGCCAACTCCGCATCCGTATTTTGTACCTATAAGGTTGATATGATCTCTTAGTACCCATAGAACCGGGGTGGCCGGGTCCACGTCAACCTCATATTTTTTTCCGTTGACGGTCAAATTCATTTTAGGCATGGTAAAAAATTTAAATAATCTTGAAGGATTTAAACGCACAGTAAAATTACACTTTTTCGATTGTAATGCTATGAGACAAACTAACTCAATTATGTTAATTGGTTATTTCTATCTTAATTTAACCTTGAATTTTCAAGTGAATAGAATACCCGATGTTCTTTATGGCAAAACGCTTAGTCGAGCCTATCATCTTTTCATATAGATTATGATGTAGATGAAGGTTTTTTAAATTTTTGACGTCAAATTATCTGTTCTTCCCATCATTTTGTACTATTTTTCGAATTGAAAGCCAGGTTCATTGTTGGGGAACCCGGATCGATTTACAAGCTAAAACCATTGCATCATATGAAAAGTTTTATGATTTCTAAATTATCGTCATTGCAAAGACTAGCTCTGATTGTCTCTACTGCACTTGTAGTTGTCACAGTTATTTCAGCGTATAGCAAAAAAACAATTCCAGCGACGCCTCCCGATGCCAATCGTTTTTCAAAAGTATATCTCACTGAACCTGGAAAACTAGATGAACCAATGGAGATGGCCTTCCTGCCCGATGGACGTATTCTCATTGTAGAAAGAAAGGGAGGAGTAAAGGCTTTTGACAACAAAACGGGTTCATTAAAGTTGATAACAACCATTCCAGTTAATACAAAATATAAAAATAAGCAAGGTGCTACAAGGGAAGCCGAAGAGGGATTAATGGGAGTGATTGCACATCCTAAGTTTGCTGAAAACCATTGGGTATACCTTTATTATGCTGATCCTAGTGAAACGAAGCATGTACTTGCTCGTTGGGAATTGAACGGTGATGAATTGGTTGAGTCAAGTAAAAAGACTGTGCTTGAAGTGCCAACACAACGTGAAGAATGTTGTCATACTGGTGGCGGTATGGTGTTCGACCCACAAGGAAATCTTTTCTTGACAGTTGGAAACAATACAGTGAACCCAAGATCTGGTACTTCAAACTTGAATGATCGTCCTGGTTTTGAAAACAACGATGACCAGCGCGCACCAGGTAATACGAATGACCTGCGTGGAAAAATATTGCGTATACATCCCGAAAATGATGGCAGCTATTCCATTCCAGAGGGAAATCTTTTTCCAAATGGAACACCTAAAACAAGACCAGAGATCTATACCATGGGACACAGAAATCCATGGAGAGTAAGTTACGACACGAAGACCGGTTATATTTATTGGGGTGAAGTTGGTCCAGATGCGAACACAGAATCTGCACGTGGTCCCCGTGGATACGATGAATTCAATCAGGCAAAAGGTCCTGGATTTTTTGGCTGGCCATATTTTATTGGAGACAATAAACCTTATGTTGAATTTAATCATTTCGATAGTACTTATGGAAAGCCTTTTGAT
>CAMBGO010000209.1 GCA_945866165.1 Chitinophaga pinensis
GTTTTGCCACACGTATCATAACATCCATTAATAGGGTGTTGTGATCAACAGCAAGATTCAGTTCTTCGAAAATAGGCGCACACTCAAACTGTGCAGGCGCTACCTCATTGTGCCTTGTGCGAAGTGGAATGCCTAAACGGTATGATTCATATTCAAAATCCCTCATGAAGTCATAAACCCTTTCAGGGATTGATCCGAAATAATGATCTTCAAGCTGTTGTCCTTTTGATGGGGCATGCCCAAATACTGTTCTTCCAGTCATAACCAAATCTGGTCTTGCATTTGCAAGTCCTTCATCAATAACAAAATATTCCTGCTCCCATCCCAATGTTGCAGTAACTTTTGTAACATTTTTATCGAAGTAGTTGCAAACATCAACTGCTGCTTTATTCAATGCCTCAATGGATTTTAATAAAGGTGCTTTATAGTCCAATGATTCTCCCGTATAAGAAACGAAAATTGTAGGGATACAGAGCGTTAGTCCCTTTCCAATATTCATGATAAATGCTGGTGATGTTGGATCCCATGCAGTGTAACCTCTTGCTTCAAAAGTTGCTCTCAACCCGCCGCTTGGGAATGATGATGCATCAGGTTCTTGTTGGGTTAGTGCATTGCCATCAAATTCCTCAATAGCAGAGCCATCAGATTTCAATGTAAAAAAAGAGTCATGCTTTTCTGCTGAAGCACCTGTTAGTGGTTGAAACCAATGTGTATAGTGAGTTACGCCTTTTGACTGTGCCCATTGTCTCATTCCTGCGGCAATATGTGTTGCTACGTTTCTATCAATTTTTTGACCTGATTTGATAGAGCCGGAAAGGCTTTTGTAAGCATCATCGCTTAAAAACTCCCTTGCTACCTTAAGGCTGAAAACATTTTCACCAAAAATGGCAGTTATTTTAGCTGGACTTTCAACCTTTGTGTCGTTTGTAACAGCAGTAAGGTTATCGATTGCTTTAAAACGTAATGATTGCATAATATGTGTTTTAGAAGAAGCAAAAATCATTAATTAATATGAAAATTGCAAGTTTTAGACCAAGTCATTTAGATAAAATGCATTTATGTGAAAAAAATATGGATAAATAAGCGATCACATTTAAAATAGCTTGATTTTTCTTTCCAAAACAAACATATTTAAAAATATTTAATATGTATTAGGGATAAAACCTTCAATAAATGTTCTTTGGATAGAGATTCAATTAGTATCAAATTTGCCCCCCTTCCTTTTTTATATACCTTTGTCTTTCTTTATACTATATGGAAACAACAGTTGAAACAGCTAAGCAACTAGGCTTGCTTCCTGACGAATTTGAAAGCATTAAAGAGATACTCGGCAGAACGCCTAATTTCAATGAACTTGCAGCATATTCGGTTATGTGGAGTGAACATTGTAGTTACAAGAATTCAATTAAATGGCTTAAAACCCTGCCACGTGACGGAAGTAAGTTATTGGTTAAAGCAGGTGAAGAAAATGCCGGCTTAGCTGATATCGGCGATGGATATGGTGTTGTATTCAAAATCGAATCCCATAATCATCCTTCAGCAATTGAACCTTTCCAAGGTGCTGCTACTGGTGTTGGCGGAATTCACCGTGATATCTTTACCATGGGCGCTAGACCAATCGCTTCTTTGAATTCTCTCCGATTTGGTAATATTAATGATGCAAAAACAAGGCACTTATTGAAAGGAGTTGTTTCAGGTATTGGTCATTATGGTAATTGTTTTGGTGTGCCAACCGTGGGAGGTGAAGTTTATTTCGAAAATTGCTATCACACCAACCCGTTGGTAAACGCCATGAGTGTTGGTATTGTGAAAGTTGGCAATACAGTGAGTGCAACAGCAGAGGGTGAAGGAAATCCTGTTTTCATTGTTGGCTCTGCAACCGGAAAAGATGGTATTGGCGGTGCTTCTTTTGCTTCTGCCGATATTACAGCTGAAAGCGCACAAGATCTTCCATCAGTACAAGTGGGCGATCCGTTTCAAGAAAAGAAGCTGTTGGAAGCTTGTCTTGAATTGATTCCTAAAAATGCTTTGGTGGGAATGCAAGATATGGGCGCAGCTGGAATTATATGTTCTACTGCAGAAACCAGTGCAAAAGGTGGGGTGGGTATGAAAATCAATCTTGACAAAGTGCCCAAGCGTCAAGAAAATATGAAGGCATGGGAGTTGTTATTGAGTGAAAGTCAGGAAAGGATGTTGATGGTTGTTAAAAAGGGAATGGAAGAAATCGTCTTGGATGTTTTTGAAAAATGGGATCTTCCTTGCTCGGAAATTGGCGAAGTTACAACTGATGGAATGTTGAAGTTTTACATGAATGGAGTTCTTGAAGCAGAAATTCCTGCAGAAAGTTTGGTACTAGGAGGCGGTGCTCCAGTTTATGATAGATCTTATTCAACCCCCCAATACTTTAATAAAATAAGTGAGTTTGATGCCAATTCAATTCCGGTTCCAACGGATTTAAAGTCTGTTGCATTGAAACTAAATGTAATTCCAAATATTGCCAGCAAGCGTTGGATTTATAATCAATACGATAGCATGGTGGGTACTGGAAACACATCAACCAATGAACCAAGTGATGCAACCGTTGTACTTGTTAAGGAATCTGGCAAGGCTTTGGCTATAACCACTGACTGTAATAGCCGTTACGTATATGCTGACCCATACAAAGGAACAATGATTGCGGTGAGTGAGGCTGCTAGAAATATAGTGTGCAGTGGAGGTGTTCCGTTAGGAGTTACAAATTGCCTGAACTTTGGTAATCCTTATGATCCTGAAGTTTATTATCAATTTGTTTATGCAATAAAAGGAATGGGAGAGGCTTGTTTGAAATTTGATACACCTGTAACAGGCGGTAATGTTAGTTTCTATAATCAAAATCCAGATGGCGCAGTATATCCCACTCCTACTATCGGAATGGTTGGACTACTGGACTCGCCCGAACAAAAAATGACATTGGGTTTTAAAAATGAAGGAGACGCAATCTATCTTTTGGGAAAATCAACAAACGATATTTGTTCATCAGAGTATGTACATAAAGTTTGTGGCATTGAATTCTCTCCTGCACCTCAATTTGATCTTGATGATGAACTGGCTTTGCAACAAGCATTGGCATCTCTTATAAAAAATAAATTAATTCAATCTGCACATGATGTAAGCGAGGGAGGTTTATTCATTACTTTGCTCGAGAGTGCTTATGTAAATGGACTTGGTTTTGAAGTTGTACAAACTGATACTACAATTCGTTCAGATGCTTTCTGGTATGGTGAATCCCAAAGTCGGGTTGTTGTTTCTATTAAATCTAACAATGAAAAAGATTTCATTCGCTTTGCTTCTGATGCGGGGCTGCCTTTTTCAAAACTGGGATATGTTCAAGGAACGCAAATCAAGATCAATGAGGAAAACTGGGGACCTGTTGATGAATGGAAGGATTCCTATGATCAAGTTATTGATAATCAGATGAAATAAAATCAGTCGGCTGTCTAGTTTAAATTCGACTGAATAGTGCCTGACCTATTCATGATTTATTAGTATCCATAATTAGCATAAAATTATCCACATGGCCATAGCTTTTTTTAATGGATGATAAATAATTGCTAAGTTTGTACGACCACTTTAAGTTATTACAATTCCTTACTGCTGGTCCATTTTTTTATTTTATAACGGACCAGGCCTGCGATCAGGTATCTATTAACATAAGGAGATTAACATGACTAAGTATGTATTTGTAACGGGTGGTGTAACATCTTCACTTGGAAAGGGAATTATTGCAGCATCATTAGCAAAGTTATTGCAGGCACGTGGCTTTAAAGTAACCATTCAAAAATTTGATCCATACATCAATGTAGATCCGGGGACGTTAAATCCATACGAGCATGGGGAATGTTTTGTTACCGAAGATGGTGCCGAAACCGATCTTGATCTCGGACATTACGAGCGCTTTCTTAATATTTTCACAAAGCAATCAAACAATGTAACCACCGGAAGAATTTATCAAACGGTCATCAACAAAGAAAGAGAAGGTGCTTTTCTAGGTAAAACCGTACAGGTAATTCCACACATTACAGATGAGATAAAAAGAAGGATGCAACTACTTGCTGCAGACGGATACGACATCATTATCACTGAAATAGGCGGAACGGTAGGCGATATAGAAAGTCTTCCCTTTGTGGAGGCGGTTCGACAGCTTCAGTGGGACCTTCCTGATGACGACT
>CAMBGO010000210.1 GCA_945866165.1 Chitinophaga pinensis
GTGAATTCTATGATTCGGAGATTTCTTTCATGTGCCACCTTCATTATGCTCTGTTCAACCTCTTCTACAATAACGTGTTCACCAAAAGCGGAGATGAAATGTTTGACCCGCCCCGTAACAACAATACGATATGGATTAACTGAAACAAATTTCACTGTGTCACCAATATTATACCCAAACAAACCGGCATTGTTATTTATGATGAGAGCATAATTTTCGCCAATTTTTACTTCAGACAACGATAACCTTGTTGGTTGTTCATTAGCAATTTCATTAGCAGGTATGAATTCAAAAAATATACCTGAATCTGTATTCAATAGCAAACCTTCGCTTTCCACCTTATCCTGAAATGCAAAAAATCCTTCAGAAGCAGGAAATGTTTCGATGGTGTCGATTTTCCTACCAATGCTATCGAATAGCTTTGATTCATAGGGATTGAAATTGACGCCTCCGTGAACCATCACTGAGAAGTTGGGAAATATTTCACCTACATACTTGCCCGTCTTTTCAATCAATCGATCAAAATACATTTGCATCCATGGCGGAATTCCGCTGATAAGTGACATATCCTTTGAAATGGTCTCTTCAACAATTTTATCGAGTTTGGTTTCCCAATCAGCAATGCAGTTAGTTTCATAGGTTGGAAGCTGGTTTTTCCGTAAATACCCTGGGATATGATGGTTCACAATGCCGCTTAACCGACCGGTTGGGATGCCGCCAATCCTTTCAAGTTCAGGAGAACCAGACAAAAAAATCATTTTCCCATTCGCAAATGAGGCATTCCCTGATTCAACTATATAGGTAAGAAGTGCATTTCGGGCTGTATTGATATGGTTGGGAATCGAATCAGCAGTAATGGGTATATACTTAGCACCGGAGGTGGTACCAGATGTTTTTGCAAGATAAATAGGTACACCGGGCCACAATACATTGTGTTTGCCTTCTTTTATACGGGTGATATAATTTGAAATACCTTCGTAATCCCTGATTGGAACGGCCTGTTTAAAATCGGCGTGATTGGTTATATCGTGGAAGTGATGATCTTTTCCAAATTCAGCTTTAAGACCATTTTTAAGCAATTCCTTGAGGATTTTTTGCTGATCTTCAACAGCAGAAAGCATCGATTTTTGAAGTTTTCGGTGAACTATGCCTGCAAAAGGCCTTGCCAGATATGACTTAATTTTCATGAATTGGCTGCTGTTGGATGGCAAATATAGGCTCGAACACCGAAAAGAGGCTCATTCTCACAAGAATTTTAGCTTTAAACTTTGGGAGAAGGTAATTTCTACTTAACTTCGCACTCCTAAATTTTCGAAGAATATGTTCGCAATTGTAAAAATAGCTGGTCACCAGTTTAAGGTTCAAGAAGGTCAACTTTTATATGTATCCCATCTTGATGGCAAGGTTGGTGATAAAATAGACATCCCTGATGTGTTATTGGTTGACAACGATGGAAAACTTTCTATTGGAAAAGACGTTAAAGAAAAAGTTAGCGCAGAAATCATTAGTGAAGTGCAGGGCGATAAAGTCATTGCTTTCAAGATGAAAAGAAGAAAAGGATTCCGCAAAAAAATCGGACACCGTAAACTTTACACCAAAATCAAGATTAATACAATCGCTTGATTTTATTTATTAGTTTTAATACTCAAAAAATAGGTTATGGCACATAAGAAAGGTGAAGGTAGCGTAAAGAACGGCAGAGACTCTCATAGCAAAAGACTTGGTATCAAGATCTTTGGCGGACAAGCTGCAATCTCTGGAAACATCATACTAAAGCAACGTGGAACACAATACCACCCTGGAAAAAATGTTGGTCTGGGAAAAGATTTTACCATCTTCGCAACAACAGATGGCCTTGTTGAATTTAGAAAAACTAAAAACAATAAAACCATCGTTTCAGTTAGTCCAGTGTTGGTTGGAGCCTAATAATTAACATCTTGATAAATATTTTTTTGTAAATAACAAAAAGTGTTTATACTTTTACTATGTTAATTATTTTCTAACCATTAAATTCTAAACAAAATGGCAACTGCAAAAAAGAAAGCTGCTCCTAAGAAAGCTGCAAAAAAAGCTGCTCCTAAGAAAGCTGCAAAAAAAGCTGCTCCTAAGAAAGCTGCTAAGAAAGCTGCTCCTAAGAAAGCTGCTAAGAAGAAGTAATTTCTTACTAAAGCAAGAAAATACAAGTCCCGCCTTCGGCGGGACTTTTTTTATACTCAATACTTGGATTAAGATGAGTATGCCTTTTAGTAACTTGCAATTCAGATAAACCGTAATTCTCTATCAGATGCCAGATAACTATGCCATAGCCGACCAATTTTCGCTTCTAAGCAAACTAATGGATATCCATGGCGAAAATGAGTTCAAAGCCAAATCCTATTCAGCAGCAGCCTATTCAATTGAAAAACTGCCAGAACAATTAGAGCATATAGAACCATCAAGCATCTCTAAACTAAAAAGCATCGGCGAATCAGCTGCAAAAAAAATCATTGAAATACTTGAAACAGGGAAGTTGCAATCGCTCGAAGACCTGATGATGAAAACACCCGAAGGCATACTTGAAATGATGCAGATAAAAGGACTAGGACCTAAAAAGATTGCAACCATCTGGAAAGAAATGGGCATTGAAAATATTGGAGAGCTACTCTATGCCTGCAATGAAAACAGGCTTATGCTTTTCAAAGGATTTGGCGAAAAAACACAAAAAAATGTAGCCGATGCAATAGAATTCTACTTTAAACACCAAGGACATTTTCTTTTTTCAGAAGTTGAAGAATATGCCATAAAATTTGAAACATCTATAAAAGAAGCTTTTTCGAATTTTATTTTTATGCCTTGCATAGAATTGGCAAGGCATGACCAAACGATAGAGCAATTAACCTGGCTTACCAATGCACCCCTTGCCTTGCTAAAACCACAGTTAGAATTAGCTGGCTTTAAGCTTGAGGAAGAAACAAATCCTGCTTTGTTATTTAAGGGATCCGAAAACATACAATTGCAATTTTTGCACATTGAAAAAGAACAACTATTGGTTGAGCAATTTAAAAGAACTTGTAGCGAATCTTTCATGGATGAATGGGAAAAAATCAGCCCTTTAAAAAATCAACTTTATCAAAGTGAAGAGGATATTTTTAAACTTGCGGGAATTCAATTCATCCCTGCATTTTTAAGAGAAGATCCAGCCATCATCAAGAAGCATGAAAAAAAGCCGCTTCCAAATCTCATTATACCTTCAGATATCAAAGCCATTATTCATAGCCATAGCAACTGGAGTGATGGACAAAACACGATTGAAGAAATGGCAATAGAATGCATTAGACTTCAATTGGAATACCTCGTTATTAGTGACCATAGTAAGATTGCAACATACGCCAATGGCTTGAATGAAGAAAGGGTAAAGGCACAACATCAGTATATTGACGAACTAAATAAAAAGCTTGCGCCATTTAAAATTTATAAAAGTATTGAATGTGATATTTTGAATGATGGTGCCCTTGATTATTCACCTGAATTCTTAAAAACATTTGACATTGTAATTGCTTCTGTACACTCCAATTTAAAGATGTCGGAGGAAAAGGCGATGCAACGATTACTTACTGCCATTGAAAATCCATACACAAGCATTCTAGGGCACCCTACTGGCCGTCTTTTACTCAGTCGAAAAGGTTACCCGATTGATCATGCTAAAATCATTGATGCCTGTGCAGAGAATGATGTAGCAATAGAGATCAATGCACATCCTAGGAGGCTGGACCTCGATTGGAGCTGGGTTGCCTTGGCACAAGAGAAAGGAGTATTACTGTCAATCAATCCGGATGCCCATGCAATCGGTGGATACAAAGACATTTACTATGGAGTAAAGGCTGCCCAAAAAGGCGGATTGACAAAGGAAAATAACCTAAGTAGTTTTTCAGTGGAAGAATTTGAGCGCTTCCTTGTTAATCAGCATTCTAAAAGGTAACTCAACGTTCTTTCCTTTTTACATCATTCCAAATTGCATCCATTTCACTTAGATTCAAATCTGTCATCTGTTGTCCTTTAGAGGACACTATTTTTTCCATAGCCTGAAACCGATCCAAAAACTTTTTATTCGTCTTAGCTAAAGCATTATCAGGATCGATATTGAGAAACCTAGCATAATTGATCACGGAAAAAAATAAGTCCCCTATCTCATCTTCCATCTTTTGCTGTAAAGTGTTGTCCGTT
>CAMBGO010000211.1 GCA_945866165.1 Chitinophaga pinensis
AAAGTATGAACCAGCTTATTGTACTGTTCTACAATGGATGCTTCATCATATACATACAACGGTGTGCCATATTCAGCAGCAGCGTTTAACAGTAAAGATGAAGAAAGTGGATTATACATGTACGTGAAATTAAAACGAAAAGCGAATCAGCGATTATGCATTTTCATCATGCGCTGTTTCAGTGCTGGAATCATCTGCAGCTTGATCAGATTCAACTTCAACTGCATTGCCGTCCATTTCAAAATGGTCAGCATTGACCAGTGTTGGCGAAATCATTGTCTCGGCAAGCACCTCACTGATTTTAGGAAGTTCTTCAGCGCTATTGATACCGAAATAATCCATGAAATTTCTTGAAGTTGAATAGAGCAAGGGTTTACCCACTTGGTTTTCATTCCTACCAATGATTACGACCAATTCCTTTTCCAATAATTTTTGAATGCTATAATCAGAATTCACACCGCGGATGGCTTCTATTTCAGACTTGGTAATCGGTTGTTTATAGGCAATGATAGCAAGTGATTCCATTGCTGCATTGGATAAGCGTTTCAAAAACTTATCGCCATTGAGTTGTGCAATGGTTTGGTGAAATTCTTTTTTGGTGAGGAACTGCCAACCGCCTCCGCTTTGTCTTAATTCAAAAGGATAAAACTCCTCATTGTATTTCTCCTTGATACCATCAATAGATGCTTCTACTTGGTCAATAACCACTTTATCGTCAAGGAAGCCAAATGCATTGTTGATCAACTCAACAATTTCAAGAGAAGTAAGTGGTTTTTCGCTCGCAAAAATCAGCGCTTCAATATGTGTAATAAGGTTAGAAATCTCCATGGTATATGATACGATATTGCCCTTGGGCGTTTATTTGGATAAAAATAATGGAAAAAGCCATAGGTTGTTAGCCCTGAAGTGCTGCTGCTCCACTTACAATCTCAGTCAACTCTGTTGTGATGGCAGCCTGCCTAGCGCGGTTGTATGAGATCTTGAGGGATTTGAGCAGTTCATTTGCATTTTCAGAAGCCTTATCCATTGCCGTCATGCGCGCCCCATGTTCAGAAGCGTTACAATCTAGCACCGCTTTATAGAGTTGGGTATTCAAAATCTTAGGCATCAATTCTGCAATGAGCTGGTCTTTTTCCGGTTCAAAAATAAAATCAGCTTTGGTATTTTTAGTGCTCGCATCTTGTTTGGTCTTAGCGATGGGCAGGAACTGCTCAGCGGCGAAACGTTGGGTTGCAGCGTTTTTGAATTCGCTGTACACCACTTCAACGGCATCAAATTCTTTTTGTTTAAAAGCCTCTATAGCTGCTTTTGCGCATTCCTGTACTTTAGCGAAAGATAGTTGCAAGAAAGTATCACGGAAATTGGTATTTACATTGAATCCTTTTTTCTGGAAGAATTCGGCACCTTTTTTTCCAATGGCCCAGATGGTTACACCACCCTTCTCATTTAAACCCTTATATTTTTCGTTGATGGTAGCCAATGCCATCTTTTGGATATTTGCATTGTAGGCACCACATAGACCGCGGTCGCTTGTAATAACGATCATCAAAACCTTATTAATCTGCCTTTCTTCAGCAAGCGACATACCTACCCCACCACCATCTTCATTGCTCACGATATTTGAAAGCATTTCCTGTAATTTATTGGCATAGGGACGCATTTGAATGATGGCATCCTGTGCGCGGCGTAGCTTAGCAGCGCTCACCATTTTCATTGCTTTGGTGATCTGCTGGGTTGATTGAACGGATTTGATACGGTTTCTAACTTCCTTTAATTGTCCGGCCATGGGGTATTAGCGTTTAGGGGGCGAAATTACAGAAAAGACGTCAGAAATCAGACGTCAGACGTCAGAAATCAGAAGACAGACGTCAGAAGACAGGAGTCAGGAGACAGAAGACAGAAGACAGACGTCAGAAGTCAGGGGATAGATATCACTCAGAATTAATTGATTTTTAATTTTAAATTATTGAAAATCATATCTTTATAACAACAAAATCCAATTTCTTATTCCTGACTTCTGTCTTCTGACGTCTGATTCCTGGCGTCTGCTCAAACTTCCACACTCACATTCACCCACCCAGCATCAAAGCTGGCATTGTATTTCTTGTAAAAATTGATCGCGGGTTCGTTCCAATCGAGCACCTGCCAAACCACCTTTTTGAATCCCTTTTCCTTTGCTTCCTCAATCAACCGATCCAATAACATCTTCCCAATACCATTGCCTCGCATAAATTCGGTTACCAAGAGGTCTTCCAAATACATCACCTGTCCTTTCCAGGTGCTGTAGCGGATGTAGTAGAGGGCGAAGGCGATGAGGGGGTTTAGGGTTGAAGGGGTTGAAGCAGATAAAATTTCTTCATTCATTTCTTCAACCATTTCATTGACTTTGACTTTCTGCGCTTTATCTACTATTTCAATTTTCTCAACGGCTTCAACTTCTTCAACCTCTTCAACTTCTTCAACAACTAATGCCCACCAAACAGGGTTTGGACCGAAACCGCTTTCTTCAAAATGCTTGGGATCAACAGTAACTTCATCAGGGGCTTTTTCGTAAACCGCCAATTCGCGGATGAGCTCCAGCATGGCTGGACAATCTTCCAAAGTTGCTCTTCTGATCCTCATAGTATGCTTTGTTTGTTTTGCTAAAGTACAAGTTCCTTAATGGATATGAATTCTTCGCGAGCAATCTTGTTGAAAATATCACAGCGAGATGATGGATTTCCCTTTTTCATAGATAGTTTCAATTAGAGATTTGCACAAAATGATACATGCAATTGATCGACACAAAATCAGACAAATCCTTCAAAATGGTATTTGGAGAAAGACCTCATATCTTAATGAGTCTACTGAATAACTTTCTTCCTTTGGAATACCCCATCATTGAATTGACTTATCTAAACCCTGAAATAATTCCAGATCTTGAAGATGGCAAAAACAGCATCGTGGACGTTCGCTGTAAAGACAGTCATGGTAGGCATTTCATTGTTGAAATGCAAATAGGGAAACAAACAGGTTTTATCAAGCGGGTGCTGTTAAACACATCCAAAGTATATGCCAGGCAACTTACCCAAAAAGACAAATACAATCTTGTCCAACCTGTATACTCCTTGAATTTACTGGATCATAAAATTGAAGATGATGAGTCCAACTGATATCACCACTTTGCTCTAACGAACCAGCAAAATACCAACCGTATTCTGGATGAAATTCACGTTGTTTTAATTGAGCTACCCAAATGGAAAAAAATGAATAAATTTGATTTAGAAAAAACAAGAGATCAGTGGTTGCTTTATTTCACAGAACCAAATCATTTTACTATGCTGACTAAAGAAGAATTAAAACGCTTCAATGAAATAAGTGAAGCGATTGAAGTATTGGAACCTACCAATTTATCTCCAGAACGCATCAGAGCCTATGAATTATACCTTGACAATATCCGCTCGCGAGAATCCAACCTTTATGAAGCCAAAATGAAGGGCTTCTCTGAAGGAGAAGTAAAAGGAGAAGCAAAAGGAATTATAAAGGGCACTAATCAAACCATCGCAATCATTAGGGACCTCAAAGACCCATCAAACACCATAGAATCCATTTCTGAAAAATATGGGGTCTCTGTTGAATTTGTTAGAGAGGTCAAGACTATGATGGAATAAATATCTCCTTCAAATTTTAATGCCTAAACACTAAATTGTACAATTTTTTGTACAATTAAAGATTTGTACTAATTTCACCAATTAACTAATGTCACATGGAAATAGCATCATACAGTGAATTTAGACAGCACATGAAATCCTTCTTAGATGCTGTAATAAAAACGCATAAACCCCTTTTCATCACACGCAAACACGGGGAGGAATTGGTGGTAATGTCGAAAGAAGATTACACAAGCTTGGAGGAAACATTGTATTTACTAAGCAGTCCCAAAAATGCAGAAAGACTCTTGGAATCAATTGCACAGTTTCAATCAGGTAATACTGTAGAGCCAAAACTGGATATTTAATGAACGTATTGTTTACTGCACATGGCTGGCAGGATTATGTCTATTGGCAGAACAATAACAAGAAAATGCTTGGGAAAATAAATGACTTGATAAAAGAAATTAGCAGAGATCCTTATGGTGGAATTGGAAAACCTGAACAACTGAAAAATGCCCTATCCGGATGGCTATCTCTTAGAATTAACCTT
>CAMBGO010000212.1 GCA_945866165.1 Chitinophaga pinensis
GATAATCGCATCAAGGTGAATACTGGTGAATCGATGAATGCAATAAAAAAATGGATGCAAGCAAATAGTCTAGAAAAAATTTTTGGTACAACAACAATATGTATCACCCCAGGATATCAATTTAGAATATCAAAAGCACTTATAACAAATTTCCATCAACCACAATCTACACTTCTCTTACTCATCAGTGCAATCATGGGAGACGAGTGGAAAAAAGTATACTCGTTTGCGTTAAAAAATGATTTCAGGTTTTTGAGTTTTGGAGATGGCTCTTTACTTTTTATCAAACAATAGGCAAATTAACCGTAAAGGTACTTCCGTATCCAACTTTACTGTCAACTGAAATGGTTCCTTCGTGTGCTTCAACCATCTTACGGGTATAGTTTAATCCCAATCCAAATCCTTTTACATTATGGATATCGCCTGTATGGGCCCTATAAAATTTGTCAAACACATGTGATTGGGTTTCCTTGCTCATGCCAATTCCATTATCTTCTATTGAAACAACAATTCGATTTTTTATGTTTTTTGTCCTAATGCATATTTGAGGTGGAACATCTTCCTTTGAATATTTTAATGCATTATCAATTAAATTTGAAAACATATTCATGAAGTGAATTGGATGACCCTTAACCAAGTCCTTTTCTGCTTTTAACTCAAGCACAAGAGTTGCGTTTTTTTCTTCTATTTGAAGTAAAAATTTATCATTTATTTTCTTAATTATATTATTGACATGAAGCTCCTCTGTTTCCTTTAACACTTGATTTATATCGAGTTGAGCAGCTTGCAATATTTGCTCTACTTGTAAATTCATCCTATTATTCTCTGTCTTAATGATTCCACCAATTGAACCAATTTTTTCTTTATCACCTATCACCTTTTCGTTTTTCAATGTATCTACTGCAATGGATATAGTTGCCAGTGGTGTTCGCAATTCATGCGTCATATTGTTGATGAAATCTGTTTTCATCTCACTCAATTTTTTTTGTGTGAGTATTGTTCTTACCGTAACATAAAACGCTGAGATGATAATAAGAGAGAAAAGAATTGCTGCAGCAATCATCCATCCTATTGATTTCAATACATAAGACTTTACACCAGAAACAACAACAACAATCTTTTCTTCAGGATCAATATTTTGCATGCCCGATGTTAGTGAAACCAATGGCCATACTGCAATCATAAAATTGGCAGTATCTTTTTCTGCAAGTGAATACTGTATATCAAAATCAGTTGATGAAATTTCAGGTGCCTGGTCGTTTTTTGATGACATGATAGCAAACTCAAATTTCACATCTCTTAATTTATTGGCTGCGAAGGCATCGCGAAATCGTTTCTCTACCTCTTCAACCGAAAAAGTTCCAGAAGCAGTTGGGGCTCTTAACATAGAAAGTATCTGCTCTGTTGGATTTTTAGGCAACGCCTCCAATGGTAGTTCGGGTGCTGCAGTCTCTAAATCTGTTACAAGAGATTCAACTACTTCGTATTCCACCATATCAACACGGTCACGAACTTGTTCATCTTTTATGAGCATGACATTTTTCAACCAAGAATATTGGATAAGAATAATCCCAACTACAGACAACAGGATTAAAATAGTAATTAATTGGAAGCTGCGTTTCATGGGTTACAAAAATAAGTCTGTATAACAATGAAGATACAGAAGAAGTATTATTTAACGTAGGTTTAAGAAGGTCTTAGTAAATTCAGCAAAATAATTTCAACGGCTGTTTGCAAATTGGAATATGATTTCTTACATTAGACATATGGTTGAAATAGAAAAAGGTCAGCTACTGATTGCCGAGCCGTTTATGAAAGACGAAAACTTTCAACGGTCTGTGGTACTTCTTTGCCAACAAGACGATGATGGCTCGATTGGGATTTTGGTAAATAAGGAAATCGAACACGACATTTCCTTTTTTCTTGAAGATTTTTCAGGCCTCAATATTCCCGTTTTTGATGGTGGACCCGTAGGTAAGGACCATGTGCATTTTTTACACCAATATCCTGAATTAATTTCTGGTGGAGAACATATTATTGACAACATTTATTGGGGCGGTGATTATGAAGCGGCTGTAAAGCATATAAAAAATCGCTCAATCAATCAAACTAGAATTCGCTTTTATCTTGGCTATTCCGGTTGGGGGAAAAACCAGCTTAGAAAAGAAATGAAACACAAAAGTTGGATGTGTACCGAAGCAACCAGCAAATTGGTTTTTCAAACCGACCCTACATTGATATGGAAAAATGCAGTTAAAAAACTGGGTGATGAATTTTTACCAATGATCAATTATCCACTTGATCCTTCATTTAATTAGTCACTACTCTCTTTGAGCCATTGGGTTAATAATAAAATAATTATTCCCAAGATTATAACAATAACAAGCGACAGCCTCAATCCAATTTCATGTGCGATGAATCCGATGATAGGCGGACCCAATAAAAATCCAGTAAACCCAACACTGCTAACTGCTGCAAGTGCTGCAGCTGCTGGCATTGATTTATTTTTAGATGCCATAATATATACCACGGGGAATACTGAAGAAACCCCTAGGCCAATCATAGAAAATCCAATAATTACTGTAACGGGAAATTCAAATAACAATGCCAAAGACATTCCTATCACTACAAACAATCCATTAAGCATTAATAATTTTTTGTAGCCAAAATTATTCATCAAGCGGTCACCCATAAATCTTCCTATTGCCATGGAGAAGGCGAAGGCAGTATATCCTGTAGTTGTTGCAAGATTCAAGTCTTTGAGCACCATCCTATAATAAAGTGAACTCCAATCTGCCATTGCGCCTTCAGACATGGCAACACAAAAACAAATGAACCCTAAAAGCAACAAACCCTTAGTTGGTAATACAAATATTTTCACTGGTTGATCATCCTCTAAATCCTCAATGAGAAAAAAATACAAACTAACAGAACATGTAATTCCTAAAACAGCAATCATCATAAAATGTTGGTCTGTAGAAAATTCAAGTTTCATCATCCAGCCAGTAATGGCTGCTGCAGAAAACGCACCAACACTCCACATTGCATGCAATCCAGATAAAATAGGTTTGTTTATCAAATGCTGAATAGAAAGGCCTTGGGCATTCATTGAAATATTCGACATATTACCAAGAAAACCAAATAGAAACAATGCTATAGAAAGACTGGTTGGAGAACCAACTGCGCCAACAGAATATAATGAGCATGAATAAATAAACAATGATAAAAAGCTTATTCGTTTGCTACTGTATTTCCCTACAATCCAACCCGATATTGGCAATGCACTCAATGCTCCTAGTGGAAGCATAAATAATACAGCGCCTAGTTCTGCTTCATTAAACCCGAACTTATCCTTGATAGAAGGAATCCTGGATGCCCAGGAAGAAAAGATAAGACCCATTAAAAAAAAATAGGTTGAGATAGCAAACCTTGAAATAATGGGATTTTTATTCACTTTCAATTTTAGAAAGGTCTTGAATTCATTTGAAAAGGAAATCAATTAGAAAGGAATATCAAATTGCAACTGCATTTTCTATCAACACAGTAGCCTTATTGTTTAATACTTCAATAAAGCCTCCGGTAATATTATAGCTTGTTGTCTTCCCTTTATTATCATGTAAAACCTTCAAAATGCCAATACCCAAGGCACTTACAATGGATGCATGTTTTTCAAGCACCTCAAATGAACCACCAACCCCAGGCAACTGAAGTCCGTAGATGTCGCCTGAAAAGATTTTCTTTTCAGGTGTGAGTATTTCTATCTGCATGAATTCAAAAATTAATTGTGTTTGTTACCCTTTTGCAGAAGCAATCATCTTCTTACCTTTTTCGATTGCATCTTCAATTGTTCCAACAAGGTTGAATGCCGCTTCCGGATATTCATCCACTTCGCCATCCATAATCATGTTGAATCCACGAATTGTGTCTTCAATATTTACAAACACTCCTTTCAAACCAGTGAACTGTTCTGCCACATGGAAAGGCTGGCTTAGGAAACGCTGAACCCTTCTTGCACGGCTTACAGTAAGTTTATCTTCATCACTCAATTCGTCCATTCCAAGAATCGCGATGATATCTTGTAATTCTTTATAACGCTGAAGAATAAGCTTAACCCTATTAGCACAATTGTAATGTGCATCACCTACAATAATGGGTGTAAGAATCCTTGATGTTGAA
>CAMBGO010000213.1 GCA_945866165.1 Chitinophaga pinensis
TAAGTCCAAACCATTTGATGTATGTGATATATACATCGGGTTCTACTGGTAATCCCAAGGGTTGTATGTTGGAGCATCGTGGTTTGGTGAATCGGTTAAACTGGATGCAGAAATCGTATTCACTGACAGGGAAGGACTGTGTGTTGCAAAAGACCACGTTTACCTTTGATGTGTCGGTATGGGAGTTGATTTGGTGGTCATTGCAGGGTGCCAGTGTGAGTATTCTGGAGCCTGGGGGAGAAGGTCAGCCGGAAAAGATTATTTCATCGATTGCTTCGTCGGGGGTAACTGTAATTCATTTTGTGCCGAGTATGCTGTCTGTTTTTTTGGAGTATTTGTCACAAAATCTTTCGGAGTTACAACGCTTGTCAAGTTTGAAGCAGGTTTATTGCAGCGGGGAGGCATTATCGGCGGATCAAGTAAGAAGGTTTAAGGGGTTGTTGCCTGGGTTGAATCTGATGAATCTTTACGGTCCGACGGAAGCCAGTATAGATGTAAGTTATTATGCGTGTAGTGATGAGGATGCTGAGAGTATTCCGATAGGGAGACCGATAGATAACTCAATGCTTTATGTGTTGGAATCTGCAACGCAGCGGATGGTTCCGTATGGCAGTGTTGGAGAGATATGTATAGGCGGAGTGGGTTTGGCTAGGGGATATGTAAATCGTCCGGATCTAACGCGGGAGAAGTTTATAGATAATCCATATAGGAAGGGTGACAGGTTGTATCGGACGGGAGATTTAGGTAGATGGCGAGAAGACGGCAATCTTGAGTATGTGGGGAGGATGGATGATCAGGTTAAGATACGTGGATACAGGATAGAGTTGGGAGAGATTGAGCATGTGTTGTCGGGTCATCCTGCATCTGGGCAGGCTATTGTAATAGCTCGTTTGCTGAATGCTATGCCAGATAAAGAGCTGATTGCCTACACTACGGGCGAGGCATCGGCAGAGGATCTGAGGGCTTATTTGAAAGAGCGTCTGCCTCACTATATGGTTCCGGCGTACTATGTGAAGCTGGATAAGATTCCGTTAACCGGGAGTGGCAAAGCGGACAGAAAATCGCTTCCCAATCCGCAGAGCACAGGCTTGGCAACGGGGGCGTATGTACCGCCGGGAACAGAGACGGAGAAGCAACTGGTGAAAATTTGGTCGGAGGTGCTGGGGTTACAGGAAAGCACCATAAGTATTACAGCAGATTTTTTTGCACTTGGAGGAAATAGCCTCAAGGCCATTCTGCTTTTGGGCCGTTTACATAAACATCTGGGTGTAAAACTAGATTTGAAGCAGCTTTTTTTCAGTCCTACTTTAGAGCAGCTGGCGAAAACGGCAGATACTCGTTCAGTACAAGAGGAATACATTTCGTTAACTAAAATTTTAGAGCGGACAAACTATGCGTTATCCTCTTCCCAAAAAAGGTTATGGGCGTTGAGCAAATTTGAAGGAGCGAATGTGGCCTATAATATGCCATTTATAGTTAGGTTAAATGGTTCCTTAAATGAACGAATATTTAGTGACTCTTATCTTAAATTAATTTCGCGACATGAGTCACTGCGAACGGTCTTTTTAGAGGACGGGCAAGGGAATCCGCGGCAGCGAATTTTAACTGAAAACGATACACGTTTCTTTTTACAAATAAAGGATTGCAGCCAATTGCAAATCGAGCGGAAAGAAGAAGCTATAAACAGCTTTATATCAAAAGAACTAAACCGGGAATTTAATCTGGAAGAAGGACCCTTGATAAGATGTGGATTATTAAAAGAAACTGAAAATAATTACATACTGATTTTAGTGATGCACCACATCGTAAGCGACGGTTGGTCTATGGGAGTATTTCAGGAAGAACTGAGTGAGTTTTATAATGCAGCATTAGAAGAAAGAAATCCGAATGTAGATCCTTTGATAATTCAGTACAAGGACTATGCTACGTGGCATAATACTAGACTTGAATCAGATAGTATCAAACCCCATAAGCAATTTTGGTTAGAAAAATTTAACGATAATATTCCCATATTGGAACTCCCGAGCGATAAAACAAGACCTAAACCAATGAAATATAAGGGATTGTTTCTTCGTAGGGAATTAGATATAAATTCAACGGAAAGACTAAGACAATTCAGTCAGGCGAACAGCGGCACAATGTTTATGACATTGCAGACAGCGTTATTTCTTTTGTTGAATAAGTATACAGGACAGAATGATATCGTTATAGGAAGTCCGACTGCTGGAAGGGATCATCCTGATTTAAACAATCAGATAGGGTTTTTTTTAGGAGCCTTGCCTATCAGGGTCTTTATAAATAAAGACGAAACCTTTGAGGTGCTTTATCAGAAAATCAAAGAAAAAGATGCCGATGTATTAACTCATCAACTATACCCATATGATCAGCTAATAGAAGACCTTAATTTTATAAGAGATTCTGGACGTAATCCTCTTTTTGACGTTTGGTTAGACTATCACAGTTCGGAAATTAACAGTGATAAATTATTTTTAAAAGATATTATTCAGTCAGAATACGTCTTACATGAAAGAGATGTGTATACTAAGTTTGATTTGACGTTTGTCTTTTATGAAAAAGACAATCAGTTAATTTTAAATTTTGAATATAATACTGAAATCTACACCGACCATCAGATTACCAAATTATTGGATAATCTTATTCATATACTTAACCAAGTGCCGTCTTTTTCCGGCATAAGGATTAGCGATATAGATATCATCTACCAACAGGAGAAAAACCTTATTTTAGAAAGCCACGCTAAACTCAATCCGAATAATATAATTGCCTCAGATCATTCGTTGTCGAAAAAATTTGAGGAAGTCGCTTTAAGGAATGTTCATAAAACAGCCATAAAATATGCCTCAAATGTCTACACATATGCTCAGTTAAATGCCTTGGCAAATCAATTTGCCGTTTTTCTGAAATCAAATTATGAGCTTAAGGAAGAAGATATTGTAGCCTTAAAATTGCCGCGGGATGAGTGGATGATAATAGCCATGCTGGGCGTAATGAAAGCGGGGTGCTGTTATTTGCCAATTGATTATAAATATCCGGAAAGACGCGTCGATTATATTATTAATGATTCTAATTGTGTTGCTGTTATAGACAGTGAGGAACTGGATCATTTTAAAATTCAAAGATTTGCTTATTCCAAAGAAAACTTATCGGATAAGCCCAAAAGCAACCAACTCGCATATTGTATTTATACATCGGGTTCCACAGGTATGCCGAAGGGCGTGTTGGTGGAACATGGTCAAATACTTAATACTATACATTCACAGATAGATCATTTTTGTATTGACTGGCATGATCATACATTATCATTAGCCTCTTTTGCATTTGATGCATCGGTTTCAGAAATATTTACTACACTGCTTTCAGGCGCAGTATTACATCTAATATCAGACAATTCGGTAAATGATGCCCAGTTTGTTTCAGATTATATTCTACATAATTCAATTTCCCATCTGACCGCAACACCGGCTTATCTGCGCAATATGAATCTTGATTCGTTTGCCTGTTTAAAAAAACTAATCAGTGCTGGAGATTTTGCAGATTACCGTATTTTAACAGAGTTAAAACGTAGGTGCATTTCTGTAATAAATGCTTATGGCCCTACCGAAACATCAATTTGTGCTACAGTTTTTCATTTGGAAAATTTATCAAAAGATCATCACACGGTCCCGATTGGAATACCTATTGCTGGCGCTTCCATCGTTCTGCTTGATGAAAATTTGCAATTAGTTCCGTACGGAAGTATAGGAGAAATTTGTGTTGGTGGGGCCGGACTTGCAAGGGGTTATTTGAATCGGGAAGAGCTCACAAATGAGAAGTTTATTTCCAGTCCTTTCAGTACCGAACAACGTTTATACCGCACAGGAGATTTGGGCCGGTGGAGAGAGGACGGTAACCTGGATTATTTTGGACGTATAGATAATCAGGTTAAAATCAGAGGCTATAGAATTGAGTTAGATGAAATAGAACAGGCGCTACATGCACATAAGGACACAGGTCATTGTGTGGTCATTGCACGAACCTTGCATGAAGACGGCGAAAACGAACTGATAGCTTACATAACCGGTGCTGCTTCCGCAGAAGAGCTGAAGTCATATCTGAAAGATATTTTACCACATTACATGGTTCCTAATTACTATGTTAGGTTGGGGAA
>CAMBGO010000214.1 GCA_945866165.1 Chitinophaga pinensis
ATCACAAATAATGAATGGTGGTTTGGTGCAATATATTATAAGATTATCAAGAGAGATTATCAAGGTATAAGTTATTATACCCTACTTGGATATGATGAAAATTCTATAAGAAGTACTAAAAAACGCATTGAAGTACTTTATTTTAATCCTAGTGGTGAACCGATTTTTGGAGGTAATTTCTTTACATTTAAGCAAGACTCCATTCCCCAAAAAAATCAATCTAGATTTTGGATAGAGTATAAAAAAAGTGGAAACGCAAGAATAACATTCGACGATGAATTAAATTTGATTATTTATGATCATCTGATTTCAGAAACGAATGAACCCAATAAGGTATACACTTATATACCCGATGGCGATTATGAAGGATTTAAATGGACGAATGGGAAATGGTTACATATCAACAAGGTATTCAACCAAAAATTGAAAGATGGTGAAGCACCAATTATCAAACCAATTAAAGAAAACAAGATAAAATCCGGTAGCTAAATCGATATTTTAAATCAATCATCAAGCTTTAATACTGCCAGAAAAGCTTCTTGCGGAACTTCTACATTACCAATTTGCCTCATTCGCTTTTTACCCTCTTTTTGTTTTTCAAGCAATTTTCTTTTTCGGCTAATATCCCCACCATAGCATTTTGCGGTTACGTCCTTTCGCATGGCTGAGATATTTTCTCTTGCAACTACTTTTGCACCAATTGCTGCCTGAATTGCAATTTGAAATTGTTGTCTTGGTAATAATTCCTTTAATTTTTCACATAGTTTTCTTCCAAATTCTTGAGACCTAGATCTATGAATTAAAGCTGAAAGTGCATCAACTTTGTCTCCATTTAAAATAATATCCATTTTCACAATATCAGCATCACGGTAACCAATAGGATGATAATCAAAAGAAGCATACCCTCTCGTCTGACTCTTTAACTTATCATAAAAATCAAAAACAATTTCAGTAAGTGGCATCTCAAATACTAGCTCTACCCTTGTGACCGTGAGATAACTTTGGTTAATTAGGATTCCTCTTTTACCTAGACAAAGAGTCATTATATTACCTATGTATTCAGGCTTAGTTATAATTTGAGCTCGAATGAAAGGTTCTTCTATTCTATCCATTTGAGTTGGATCTGGCATTTCGGAAGGATTATTTACAGGGACAACATCTCCTTTCGTGCTATATGAGATGAAGCTCACGTTTGGTACAGTTGTAATTACCATTTGATTAAATTCCCTTTCCAAGCGTTCCTGGATAATTTCCATATGAAGCAAGCCAAGGAAACCACACCTGAACCCAAAACCAAGTGCTTGAGATGTTTCTAGCTCATAAGTTAATGAAGCATCATTTAACTGTAGCTTGTCCATACACTCCCTAAGTTCTTCGAAATCGTCGGTATTTACTGGAAATATACCTGCGAACACCATTGGCTTTACATCTTCGAAGCCTTTGATGGCAGGCGCTGGATTTACTGCATTCACTATTGTATCTCCTACTTTTACTTCTTTGGCAATTTTTATTCCAGTAATTAAATAGCCAACATCGCCGCATTGTACTTCCTTCTGTTCAAGCATTGATAATTTCAACACACCAACTTCATCAGCCGCATAAATTGTGTCTGTAGATACGAACTTAATTTTTTCATTCTTTTTAATACTTCCATTGGTAATACGATAGTAAACAATAATACCACGAAATGGGTTGAAAACACAATCAAATATCAAGGCTTGCAAGGGTGCAAGGGGATTTCCTTTAGGATGTGGAATTCGTTTTATAATTGCATCTAGAATAGCTTCTATACCAATTCCTGTCTTTCCGCTTGCAAGTAGAATTTCATCAGCTTTACAGCCTATTAATTCAACAATTTGATCCTTCACCTCTTCAATCATTGCCCCATCCATATCAATTTTATTGATAACCGGGATAATCTCGAGGTTATTTTCAACAGCAAGGTATAAGTTGGATATTGTTTGTGCTTGAATACCCTGTGTGGCATCCACTAATAAAAGTGCACCTTCGCAGGCGGCCAATGCACGACTTACTTCATAGCTGAAATCAACATGGCCTGGTGTATCTATTAAGTTTAGAATATAGGTGATGCCATCGGAATGTTTGTAGTTGATTTGAATTGCATGACTTTTTATGGTGATACCTTTCCCTCTTTCAAGATCCATGTCGTCTAAAACCTGATTCATCATATCTCTTTCGCTGATGGTATTTGTAACTTGTAATAAGCGATCAGCTAAAGTTGATTTCCCATGATCAATATGGGCGATAATGCAGAAATTACGGATTTTTTCCATTTGAGTTGTAGGATTAACAATCATGAAAATGCATGATTTTGAGATGCAAAATTAGTCATTTTGATCGTAATGAAAGGGTGTTATTCACTTTATAAGCGTTAAAAATAACATTTGACTTAATTCATAAATTTCCTAATTTCGAGCAACATTATTAATATGGTACAAACAGATTTTGAACAAGCAAAAAAGGATGTAGAACTTTTATCTGAAAGGCCTAGCAATGAAACGTTGCTTTTGCTTTATGCCCTATATAAACAAGCAACTGAGGGTGATAACAATAATACACCCCCCGAAAATCCCTTTGATTTCGTTTCAAAGGCGAAATATGAAGCTTGGAAGGAACAAATTGGAAAATCGAAGGATGATGCAATGCTAGAATACATCAATTTGGTTCAAAAATTAAAGAATTAATTAATGAGCTTAAGCTGAATTGATTCTATTACTTCAAAGCCTGGATTACCTGAATAAACTCAGAAGCGACCAAAGAGGCTCCTCCAACCAAACCACCATCAACATCTTGCATAGAGAATAATTCATTTGCGTTTGCGCCTTTAACACTTCCTCCATACAAAATTGAAATGTCTTCTGCTACTTCAAAACTATATTTTGAAATTAGCACTGATCTAATATGAGCGTGCATCTCTTGTGCTTGATCTGATGAGGCTGTTCTACCAGTTCCTATGGCCCAAATCGGCTCATACGCAATTATCACTTTTTTGATGTCTTCAGTTGAAAGATGAAAAAGTGATTCATTTAATTGGTTGCTTACATATTGATTTTGAGATAAAAGATCTCTAATTTCTAATGGTTCACCGCAACAAAACACCGGTGTTATTCCCAATTCAAGGCATAAATCTACTTTTTGAGCAATTACCTGGTTTGATTCAGCAAAATATTCTCTTCGTTCACTATGTCCAACCAAACAATATTCTATTCCAATTGATTTCAGCATTTCAACAGAAACTTCTCCGGTATAGGCACCATTTTTCTTATGGTGGCAGTTCTGAGCAGCTACAAACATATAACCGTTGGAAGAAATCAAGTCCTTTATGGTTGATAAATATGGAAATGGTACTGAAAAAAGCACTTCATTATTTTTATTAAGCTTAATATCAGCATTAATAATTTCTTTTACCAAGGCAATACCTTCCTCAATTGTTTTGTTCATTTTCCAATTGGCTGCAGCAATTTGTTTTCTCATATTTATTTCGTTTTAAAGTATAAAGTTCTAATTATTTCTTCATTATCTGAACTGAATACTATGTTTTTCAACTCCATCCATCGTTTAATTTCAATCATGAGTTTTTCAAGTTCATATTTGAAATTGGATTTCCCTCCCCAGGAAAATGATTCAATATATTTCAATGTCAACCCTTCATTTTCAAAAATATTGGAGCAAGGACCAATTACTGTACCGCTATTGAACCCTGTGTTAATGGCTGTTTTAACATGATCTCCCATGAAAAAACCAACTTTCTTTCCGGCATTAAAATAGACTTTGTTTGCTATATCCCATACCTTAATTTCCCCCAATGTATTTTTTAGATTTGAACCGCTTGTTCCGGCTCCCAGGTTACACCATTCACCTATAAAACTATTTCCTATATATCCATGATGCGCTTTATTAGAATAATCCTGAATGGTTGTGTTTTTAATTTCTCCACCTATTATGCAATTGGCTCCAATGGAAGTTCCTCCGTAGATCATTGCTCCCATTTTAATGACTGTATGCTTGCCTATGCAGAGTGGACCCCTTAACATAGCACCATCCATTATGTGCGCATTGTCATCAATGAAAACAGGACCTTCCATTGTATTTATTAAGCAATGTTCGATTACTACATT
>CAMBGO010000215.1 GCA_945866165.1 Chitinophaga pinensis
AGCTTGGGAGCTTATATTACTCCATCCAATATTATAACATCAATTAGTCAGGTTGATAAAAAGAAAATAACATTTAGTGTTCCGGAAAAATATAGCTCCTTGATTTCACAGGGAATTAGTATCGACTTTGAAATAGAAGGTAGCGACTCAACTTATACTGCAAACGTAATTGCTTCGGAGTCTACCGTTGAATCTGAAACAAGAAATTTAAAAATTCTTGCAACAATAATCAATGCAGATCAAAAATTAGTCCCTGGCACCTTTGCAAAAGTAAATCTGATACTTGGAAAAAACGATCAAGCTATTGTAGTCCCTTCACAAGCGATTATACCCAGTTCAAGATCAAAACAATTGGTTGTGTATCGAGATGGAACGCCAGAATTTGTAAATATTACTACAGGAGCAAGGGGTGTTGAAACTGTTGAAGTTACTAGTGGTATAAATGTTGGAGATACTATTGTTACAACAGGATTGCTTTTTATAAGAAAAGACTCCAAGATAGTTTTATCGAAGATCAAGAATTAACATTCAAATAAACATCAATGAATTTATCAGAACTTAGTATTAAACGACCAGTATTTGCGGTTGTTTGTTCTATTGTTATCATCATATTTGGATTAATAGGATACTCGTTTCTTGGTGTTCGAGAATATCCAGCAATTGATCCCCCAGTAGTGAATGTTCGTACTTCATATGTTGGTGCGAATGCTGAAATTATTGAAACACAAATCACAGAGCCTATAGAAAAAGCTGTAAACGGTGTTGATGGTGTAAAGAACATCACCTCATCAAGCTCACAGGGCAATAGCAATATAACAGTTGAATTTGAATTGGGTGTTGATCTGGAAAGAGCAGCCAATGATGTAAGAGAAAAAGTATCGCAAGCCTCTGGACGATTACCTGAAGATATCGACAGCCCACCAACCGTAACAAAGCAAGACACAGACTCAGAGCCGATCGTCTTTATGCAAATGCAAAGCAACAAAAGAACACTACTCGAACTATCTGATATAGCCGAGAATATTGTTCAAGAGCGTTTACAAACCATTCCAGGAGTAAGCAGTGTTAATATATTTGGTCAACGGCCTGCAATGAGGATCTGGTTTGATCCAGTAAAATTAGCTGCCTATAAATTGACAATCCAAGATGTAAAGCTGGCATTGGATCGGGAAAACATAGAGCTTCCAGGTGGTAAAGTACGTGGCAACAATACAGAGCTCACTGTTAAAGCATATGGAAAACTTACAACTGAAGAAGATTTTAATAACCTAATCATCAAACAAACTGATGGGAATATCATTCGCCTAAAAGACGTAGGATATGCGATCATTGGACCAGAAAATGAAGAATCGGCTACACGAAAAAACAATGTCAGCTCAGTAAATGTTGCAGTGGTTGCTCAACCTGGATCCAATCAAGTGGCAATAGCTGATGAACTTTACAAAAGAATCGATATAGTACAAAAGGACCTTCCTCAAGATATTGTTCTTGAAATAGGTTTTGACAAAACAATTTTTGTCAGAAAAGCCATTACAGAAGTTAAAGAAACATTGTTTGTCGCAATTTTATTAGTTGTAATAATTATTTTCTTATTCTTCAGAGAGTGGTCCATTGCTTTTAGACCCTTAATTGATATTCCAGTTGCATTGATCGGTGCATTCTTTATTATGTATGTAGCTGGATTCTCCATTAATGTACTTACGCTTCTTTCTCTGGTATTGGCTACAGGATTGGTTGTGGATGATGGTATTGTAGTAACTGAAAATATATATAAGAAAATTGAGCAGGGAATGGACAAGTGGACAGCTGCTCGTGAAGGATCCAAAGAGATCTTTTTTGCAGTTATCTCTACATCCCTTACACTGGCAGTCGTGTTTCTGCCAATTATCTTTCTGCAAGGTTTTGTAGGCAGGCTTTTCAGGGAATTTGGAATTGTAGTAGCTGGAGCTGTTCTTATCTCAGCATTTGTTTCGTTATCACTTACCCCTGTACTCAATATTTATCTCACAAAGAAAAATGTGCATAAACACTCTTGGTTCTATACCAAATCAGAACCATTTTTTAGGGGTATGGAAAATGGCTATAGAAGAATGCTTGAAGGTTTTATGCAAAAGAGATGGGTTGCACTTATTCTAGTGTTGGCTTGTCTTAGCATCATTTACCTTGTTGGTAAAGGACTTCCCAATGAATTAGCCCCTCTCGAAGATAGAAATAGACTTAGGATGAGTGTAACTGGCCCTGAAGGAACTGACTTTGACTACATGGACAAAGTTGTTTATGAGATGACACAAAAAATCATGGATTCAGTCCCTGAAAAAACAGTTGTTCTTTCATTTGCACCAAATTTTTCCGGTGCTGGAGGATCAAATGGGGCCAATATAAGCATGGGACTTGTTGATGCAGGTGAAAGAGAAAGAAGTCAAAACGACATTGCGCAAAAGCTTAATGGAATGTTTAAAGATTACACCAATGTGCGTGCATTGGTATCACAAGAGCAAACTATTTCAGTAGGACAATCGTCACGAGGTGGATTGCCTGTGCAATTTGTAGTGCAGAATTTAAGTTTTGAAAAATTAAAGGAAAAGGTTCCACAGTTCATGGACGAGGTGGTGAAAAGTCCTGTTTTTCAGGGTAATGACGTAAACTTGAAATTCAACAAACCTGAAATACAGGTTACAATTGATAGATTAAAAGCAAGTGAGTTAGGCATTTCAATTTTAGATATTTCTAATACAATTCAACTTGCACTCAGTGGCAGAAGGTTTGGTTATTTTATTAGAAACGGCAAACAATACCAGGTTATAGGACAAGTAAATAGAGATGACAGGGATGCTCCATTAGACCTAAAATCATTTTATTTAAGAAGTAGAAATGGTGAACTAATTCAATTAGATAACTTAGTAACGCTTAATGAAACAGCAAACCCGCCTACTATCTATCATTTCAATAGGTTGAAAAGCGCAATTGTTTCTGCAGGTTTGGCGCCAGGTAAAACAATTGGAGATGGTATTAATGAAATGAAGCGGATTAAAGAAAAAGTATTGGATGAGTCCTTTACAACTAGTTTAAGCGGAAGTTCAAGGGATTTTGCAGAAAGTTCTTCAAACACCCAAAATGCATTTTTATTGGCCTTGGTACTTATATTTCTAATTTTAGCTGCACAGTTTGAAAGTTTTGTTGATCCATTAATTATCATGATAACAGTACCGCTTGCACTTGCTGGAGCTGTTCTGAGTCTTTATCTTTTTGATCAAACCATCAATATCTTTTCACAAATTGGTATTATTATGCTAATTGGATTGGTAACGAAAAATGGAATTCTAATTGTAGAATTTGCAAATAAGCAAAGAGAAATGGGAATTGATAAATTTGATGCTGTTATTGAAGCTGCATCAGCCCGTCTTCGTCCTATCTTAATGACCACCCTGGCAACAGCCTTGGGGGCACTTCCTATTGCACTGGCACTTGGTTCAGCAGGAAAAAGTAGGATCCCACTTGGGGTTGTTATTATTGGTGGTCTCTTGTTCTCACTAATACTCACCCTATTTGTAGTTCCTGCACTCTACTCATATATTTCGCGGAAAAAAAGAATAACAGATGAGAACTAGCATTTTAATTTTATTGTTTCTTGTATCACAATATTCCTTTTCACAAGACAGCATATTCACGTCAAAAGATGCTGTGAATATTGCCTTGCAACAAAATCTTGAAATACAGATTGCGCAGTCCGATTTGGACATAGCGGTAATAAATAATAATTGGGGTAATGCAGGTGGACTTCCAACGATAACAAGTGCAGTGAATAATACTGAAGCAATCTCAAACATCAATCAAAAACTTGCAAACGGTAGCACAATTCAACGCAACAATGTCTCCAACTCTAACATTGCAGCAAACGTTGCCATTAATTGGCGAATATTTAATGGGATGAGGGTTAGGTCAACAAAAGACCGATTTGAAAGCATCGAAAAAATGGGCTCCTTAATGTTTCAGCAACAAATAGACCAAGTTGTTTTCGATGTATTGAATGTTTACAACAATTTAATTCGACTGAATAAACAAATTAATGCAACAAAAGCAATCATAGAACTTTCAAAAGAAAGATTAAAAATTG
>CAMBGO010000216.1 GCA_945866165.1 Chitinophaga pinensis
TATATTCATTAAACCATCGATGTCCAACTATTTCAAAAAATAGGTAAATGAAAATTGAATTCATTCCCAATATATTAAAGAAATTAATATTTTTCCATTTGCCTTTTATGTCAATTATGTAGTAAAAACCTGATAATCCAATCAGGCACCATCCCAGTGAGGCCAGTGTGAAAGAGCTTGTTGCAATCTTCTTTATAATTGGTGTGATTTGGAATAAATTTAATAACAAGCCTATTAGTAGTGTTGAAGCTCCCCAGATCAGTAAATTTTTTATTTTATTTGGCTTGCTTCCCATCAACCATTTTCCTACAAGAGCCCCTGCTATAGTGTGTACTGAAGTTGGGATGCAATTGATGGTAACCCATCCGCCATGGTTGATTTTATTCATCAGTAACACATCTAAATAGTTTCCAAAATTTTGTTGATCTGTGAAAGGTTGATCAAATCCAGGCATATTGATAAAGCGATACATTGCTTCTGTAAGCAATAGCAATAAGGCGCATACTATTATTTGTGATTTATTATCCCATTCGAAAATTAAAAATGCAATCAGTAATGTGAAGGAGAGTTGTGTTAAAACATTCCATAATTCAAATGACAAGCCATCATCGTGTACGGCATAATTAAGCACGCCCCAAAAGAAAAGCCATCCACAGCGTTTAAACATTTTGGTACTGATAGCTGCTTTTCCTATTCCTTTTTCTTTCATTTTTGATATCGACAAAGCCATGGCTGTGCCCGCTATAAACATGAAGCCTGGCTGTATCAAATCCCAAAAGTGGAGACCATTCCATGGGTGGTGCTGAAATTGAATAAAAAATCTACCCAGTATAGTTTTTTCAGTTGCTTTATAAAGGATTTCATATAAAGAAGTGCTCTCGAGCATCAGTAGGAACATGATGAAGCCTCTCATAAAATCAAGTGATCTAAGTCGACTTCCAGTTTCTTCAGTGTCAATTGTTGGATTCATATGAAATTTATTTTTTATTCCACTTGTCTTCAAGCATTTTAATAAAATATCAGCCAACAACACTTCTTGCTTGAAATCCCACTTGCTTTCCATTGGTGGTTTCATGCCAATCGCTCAAAGGCACGAGGGTTGAAGTATGTTGCATGTATGAATAACTTGGATGAATCAGTTGTTGAAAATCATTTTTATTATTTGCCAAGGTAACCGACCATGTCACCCAATCACTTTTCTTAAATGTTTTCCTGCTGTCTAGTGGTAATCCAAATTCATTTTGCATTTTCAAATAGTAACTAATTTCATTTTCATATAATTCAGTCGGAAATAGGTTCAAGCCAAGGAGTTTGTCCCATACAAGATTGTATTTCTGACTCCAAGTGCCTTTCATATGAAATGTCAAACTTTATGATTTCCATCTTCTGCTAGTTTCATCCAATTTGTTGCGATTTTTTTTGCAATAGTTCAATGTTTTTTAGATGTTTCCATATCACCTATTGCACTTGCCATTTGATTGTAATAATCAGAATGAATTGTACTAGAATTGACACCATTAAGTTCATGCCTTAAAATTTAATATTCTTAAATATACTGTATCGTTTTGAAATATTCATCAAACTACATACTAGCATTTTGATCCGTATCTTCGCCATGTGGTATACTTCAAATTAATCTTGGTGGCTATGATGTGGGGAGGTACGTTTATTGCAACCCGCATGGCATCCCAGGTTTTCGGAACCTTCACTGGGGCATCGATGCGATATTTTGTTGCATTGTTATTTATGGTTCCTTTGGCATTGTTTCAGGATAAACATTTTTTTAAGATTAGTAGGAAGCAATTGTTTCAAATGATATTGTTGGGCGCCACTGGAATATTTGCTTACAGTTATTTCTTTTTCAATGGACTGAAACAAGTTCCTGCCAGTCATGGTGCATTGATTGTTGCCCTTAATCCAGTATTAGTGATGCTTATTTCTTCTTTTTTTGACAAGGAGAAAGTGAGTGTCATTCGAATCTTGGGAGTTCTTCTATCACTAACTGGTACCGCTATTGTGATATCCCGTGGTGATTTGTTTTCATTGTTTTCTGTATTTACCTGGGGCGATGCTTTCATGCTTGGAACGCCATTGTCATGGTCACTTTATACATATTTTGCAAAAGAGCCGTTGAAAACAACTACCCCACTACAGGCGTCCACACTGGCTACTATTTTCGGTTTTTTCATGGTGCTGATATTAGCTCCCTTTGAAACATTCCCTTCAGTTATTGGCTGGGAAATTTGGGCTGCCATTTTTTATTTAGGCATCTGTGGGTCAGTATTGGGGCTGGTTTGGTATTATGAAGGGGTTAAAAAATTGGGACCCGTAAAGACATCAGCTTTCAATAACCTTATTCCAATATTTGCAATGCTTTTATCTGTGTTGATATTGGGTGAAACCCTGCATAATTATACATTCTATGGTGCAGGATTTGTAGTAGGGGGTGTTTTTTTAATTAATCGATTCTAAGTCGTTTTGCCTGGATATACCTTCAGTGATTCTTCCAAACAATCCATCGCCCTGTCAATTTCTTCGTTGTTGATCACATAAGCCAGTCGAACCTCGTTTTTGCCAAGGCCGTTTGTATTATAAAATCCACTCGCAGGGGCTAGCATCACAGTTTCATTTTTATAATCAAATGATTCGAGTAGCCACTGACAAAAACGATCACCATCATCAATTGGGAGTTTTGCAATTACATAGAAAGCACCACCAGGGTTGGGGCATAAAACGCCTTCCATTTGATTCAGTCGTTTTACCAATAGGTCCCTTCTTGATTGGTATGCTGCTTTTGGAATATCAAAATAGTTATCAGGAAGATCTAGTGCGGCCTCTGCCAGAATCTGTGCTAGTCCGGGAGGGCTTAACCGGGCTTGAGCAAATTTCATTGCCGCATTATATACCTCTTTGTTTTTTGTTATGAAAGCTCCAATCCTGGCACCACAAGCTGAATAGCGCTTTGAAATGGTATCAAAAATTATAACCTGATCCTGGATCTTACTTAGTTCCATTGCGCTAGTGGCAATTCCTTCATAACAAAATTCACGGTATGCTTCATCGGAAAAAAGAAATAATTGGTGTTTGAGGCAGATCTCCTCGAGACTTTTCATTTCCTCTTTGCTATATAGATATCCGGTTGGATTATTTGGATTGCATATAAGAATACCCTTTGTTTTTGGGGTAATCACTTTTTCAAAATCTGCTATAGGGGGAAGAGCAAATCCAGTTTCAATGTTTGATGTAATAGGGACTATTTCTATACCTGCCATTACTGCAAAACCATTGTAGTTAGCATAAAATGGTTCTGGAACAATTAATTCATCTCCAGGGTCCAAACAGGCCATCATTCCAAAAACGATACCCTCACTACCACCTGAAGTAATCATAATCTGATCGGGAGCTATATCCAATCCTAACTTCTTATAATATCTACCCAACTTCTTTCTGTAAGACTCATTTCCTGCACTGTGGCTATATGCAAGCACTTTTATCTTAGTGTCTTTCACCGCCTGTAAAATAGAAGGCGGGGTTTCAATATCCGGTTGGCCAATGTTCATGTGATGAACTTTAATCCCTTTTTTCTTGGCCTCTTCGGCAAAAGGAACCAATTTTCTGATTGGAGAAGCCGGCATATTCAGGCCTCGATTTGATGGATTGAGCATGATGTAAAAATAGAGGATTTTACGTATGCTTTTTTTTAACATTGAAATTTGAGGAAAATTGACTTGTTAATTTTGATTAATAGCACGGATTTTTTGAAAACAATGAGTAAATTTGCTCTAATACTCAATTATTAAGATTAACAAAATAGAGAAAACTACATATTTTAAAACACACAAACAATGAAAAAACTTTTATTATCCCTTTTTGTATTAGCGATTGCTTTTGCATCTACTGCGCAGAATGTTGCAAAAAAAGCAGACGATGTTATCAAGTTCACTGAAGTGCGCTATAATTTCGGTAAAATAAAACAAGGTGTTCCTGTAATACATGATTTTCAATTTTCCAATATCGGTGCTGAGCCTCTAATAATAGAGACGGCAAGTGCCTCATGTGGTTGCA
>CAMBGO010000217.1 GCA_945866165.1 Chitinophaga pinensis
GAGGGAATGTTTAATAACGAACCAAAGATTAGTGTGATCGTACCTATTTACAACATCGCTTCATTCCTGCCGAAATGTATTGAGAGTATCCTCAACCAGTCTTTTACCGATTTTGAATTGGTATTGGTGAATGATGGAAGTCCCGATGGTTGCCACGATATCTGCCAGCATTACAAGGCAACAGACAGTAGGATCGTTGTAGTGAACAAGCCGAACGGTGGCCTGCTGAGCGCAAGAAAAGCCGGACTGAAATCTGCAAAAGCAGAATTTATTTCATTTGTTGACGGTGATGATTGGATTGATTTTGATTTCCTGGCTTCGATGTATAGGGTTGTTGAGTTGCATCAGGTTGACTTGGTTATCAGTGGTCACATTAGGGCTTTTGAGGGGAGGAATGAGAAATTGACACCGTTGTTTAAACAAGGTGTTTATGCTTGTGGCGATCTGACTGAGCTGCTCAATAATATGCTGAATACTAGTACTTTTTTTCAACACGGGGTGTCAACTTATGTATGGAACAAATTGTTCCGGCGTGAATTGCTTGCGGAGATATTATTTCCTATTCCCAATGAAATTACAATGGGTGAAGATGCTGCCATTACATATTCGTATATGCCACTCTGTTCGAGTATAGGCATCACACATAGTTGTAATTATTTTTACAGGCAAAGGGTTAACTCAATGGTCAAAGCTATCCAGAGAAGTGAGCTGGAGAGAAGCCACCTGATCAATTTAGTATCTTACCTGAGTAGTGCCTTAGCAGAAAAATTTGATAAAGTAAAACTGAGGCGGGATCTGTTATACTATTTGTATTCGCAGGCATTGGTGCGTTTTGGTGGCCTAATCTCCGACTCAGAATCACATATACCTTTTCAGGGGCTGAAAAAAGGTGACCGGGTTTTGGTATACAGCTCCGGAACTTTTGGCCAGCGGTTGGTTGCATTTAATAATATTCACAATGTTTTTCAATTAAACTCCTGGATCGATTTGGATCATGTGGAAAGTAATGACCTGGGCTTACAGGTAGATTCGCCGTATTCTAAGATCACGAAAGAATATGATTCTATTATTATTGCCAGTATTGATGGAAGCCATATCGAACAGATATTAAATATTTTGTCTCTTTATGGTTTCGATTGTGCCAAATACAGGCCTTTGATCCTAAATAAAGATTTTGTTATCACTTATTTAGGTTATATTGGATTTAACTTTAATTTTTTAAATGACAGATAATATTTTAAGTGGCAAAAGATTACTGATCCTTGGCGGAAACCCCGAAACAGGGATATTGGTTAATATTGCAAATTCATTTGGTATATACACGATTGTTGTTGATCCTAAACCTGATGCCCCTGCAAAACAAAAAGCGAAGGAATATGGTGAATTTGATGGTTTTGAAGTGGATAAAATCGTTGAGTTTGCAAAAGAGAAAAAAGTAGATGGCGTACTCGTAGGTGTTGCCGATATTTTAGTGGCTCCCTATCAGGCTATTTGTGAAAAGTTGAATATGCCTTGCTATGCAACAAAAGATATTGTGAAGGCATTTTGCAGTAAAGATGGCTTTAAAGCAGCTTGTGAAAAATATGGTATTCAGGACATTCCCGGTGTTTACATAAATGATGCATCACAGGTTGCGGGCCTTAACCTTGAATTACCACTGATGGTTAAGCCCGTTGATAATGGTGCCGGTGTTGGCATGCGTATATGCTATGATAGATCAGAACTCGAAGAAGCTATCATCAAAGCATTATCTCATTCCAAGAAAGGGGGTGTGTTGGTAGAGCAATACATGAACTGCGATGACATGTTTGCATATTACACATTTAAAAATGGAAAAGCATACTTATCCGCTCTTGCCGACAGGATTACAACAAAAAAACAGGGGAATTTAAGCCCCGTGTGTATGGGGGCGATATATCCATCAAAACATGCAAAAGAATTTATAAAGAATGTAAATCCGGGAATGGTTAGTTTTTTTGAAAAACTGGGAGTGCAAAATGGTGTGTTGAATGTTCAATTTTTTATCAAAACCGGCCACTTTTATGCATACGATCCCGGTTTTAGATTACAAGGGGAGGCCCCGCACATTCATATAGCAGCAGTCAATGGATTTGACCACAGGAAGATGTTGATTAATTTTGCACTTAACGGCTCATTAGGTGTTGCAGATCTTGAAGAGCGAAATGATTGTTTATTCCGAAATAAATACGGTACCACGGTTTGGGTGCTGTTGAAAAGTGGAAAGATTGGTGAGGTGATCGGGCTTGATAAAATAAAGAACGATGAAAGTGTATCTTTCTTGCTGCAGCGGTTTAATGAAAATGATGTTGTAGAGCCCGGTATGGTAGGAACAGAACGACAGGTATTCGCAAGAATATATGCCCAATGCGATTCGTTCAAACAACTCGGGGAAAAGATCATTGAATTTCAGAAAATACTTACCATTAATGATGTTGATGGCGAAAACATGATCATAGATTGGGTAGATCCTCAAAAAATAAAAGATTATAGATCTCATGAAAACTGATTCAGTTCTTACGTTAACAGGCAGGACAGCTGTTGTAACCGGCGGATCAAGAAACATTGGTCTTTCGATTGCGAAGAAATTTGCAAAAAGCGGGATGAATGTTGCAATACTAAGTGTCTCTCAGGGTAGCGCGAATAAGGCTGCTGCTTCAATTAAGGATAATGCAATTGGAATTCAGTGTAATGTTTCAGATGTTGCTTCTGTAGAAGCGGCATTGGCAACTATTGATAAACATTTTGGCTCAATTGATGTACTTGTGAATTGCGCAGGTGTGTTGGATATGGCTAAAATTCCCGAAATGACCGTTGAGCACTGGGATGAAGTGATGGCCATAAATGCAAGGGGAACTTTTTTCATGATCCAGCAATCAGTTAAATATCTTGAAAAAAGCAAGGCCCCACGAATCATCAACATATCTTCTAATTCAGGTAGAATGGGTGGTTTTGAAAATGGTATGGCATACAGCGCATCAAAAGGAGCCATGATAGCAATGACCTACGGTATTGCACGCCAATTAGCCCCAAAAAAAATAACTGTAAATTGCGTTGCCCCTGGTACCATTGAATCCGATATGTTGAAAGCAAGGGATGAGGAAACTATAAAAAGATTACTGGGCAGATTTCCTATCGGAAGATTTGGAACATCTGATGAAGTGGCTGCTGCAGTATGTTATTTTGCTAGTGAAGAAGCGGGTTTTACAACTGGTGCAGTATTAGACGTAAATGGAGGGTTATTCATGGGATGATTTATTTTTTTACTTTACTCAATAATATATTTTAGGTTCGCATTATTATTTGTAAGTTTAAAAGAACAAAATTAAAAATTTAAATAAGTATCTATGTTGAATTTAAAGAAAAAACTGTACGAGAAATTAAAGGGATTGGTATTTAAATATACCAGATTAATGGATCCGAAATATTTGTATCTAGTTGAACCAATTCAATTAGCATTTCTTGTAAATTATTTAGAAAACAGCAAAAACATTGATGGATCTATTCTCGAAGTAGGGGTTGATAAGGGTATGACAACTAGATTTCTCTGTGAGTATATAAGTAAATCCAAGTCTTCAATTAAGTATTTTGTGGTAGATACATTTAATTCATTTACAGAAGATGATATAAATTACGAAGTTGAAAATAGAAGAAAACAAAAGTCTGATGCTGACTTTCTAAATTTTACTTATAATGACTTCAATGTATGGTCTTCTAAGTTTCAAGAATTTAGTTTTCTAACAGCTTATCAATCGGATTGTTCAAAATTTGATTACAATAAAATCGGTAAATTAAAATTAGTTTTTTTGGATGTTGATTTGTACTTACCAACCATTAAGGCACTTGAACTAATTTATGATAAGTTAGAACAAGGAGGTTGCATAATGGTTGATAATGTTTCTACTTCATATAGCATTTATGATGGTGCCCATCAAGCATACCATGAGTTCTGTAATAAGTATAATATACCAGTTCAGTATTTAGGAAATAATGCAGGTCT
>CAMBGO010000218.1 GCA_945866165.1 Chitinophaga pinensis
GACTGCCTTGTTGTTCACCTAACATTGGTTCCATACTTAAAGGCTGCAAAAGAGTTGAAAACAAAACCTACCCAGCACAGTGTGAAGATGATGAGCGAAAATGGAGTGCATCCTGATATCATTGTTTGCAGAACTGAACAACCTTTGCCCAATGAATTAAAGGCTAAAATCGCCTTGTTTTGCAATGTAAAAACAGATTCTGTTATAGAAGCAGCTGATGCAAACAGTATATATGAAGTGCCATTGCTCATGCAGCAACAACAACTCGATATCATTTGCCTCAAAAAACTTAATATCACTTGGTATCCTGAACCAGACCTAACATTATGGAAAGGATTTCTTGATAAATTACAAAACCCGACTTCAACTGTAAAAATAGGGTTGATCGGAAAATATATAGAACTGCAGGATGCCTATAAGTCAATTCTCGAAGCATTTATCCATGCAGGTGCTATGAACGAATGCAAGGTCGAAATCGTTGATTTTCATAGTGAATTTATATCAGATGAAAATGTAAAGTCAAAATTACACGGACTTGATGGACTTCTTGTTGCGCCAGGTTTTGGTCATCGGGGAATTGACGGTAAAATCATCGCTGTGAAGTATGCCCGTGAAGAGGCCTTACCATTTTTTGGAATATGTTTGGGCATGCAAATGTCTGTGATTGAATTTGCCCGCAATGTCGTTGGCTTAACAGGCGCGCACTCTACTGAAATGGATTCTTCTACGCCATATCCTGTAATTGATTTGATGGAAGAGCAAAAAGACATTACAAATAAAGGTGGAACAATGAGGCTTGGAGCTTATCCATGTAAGATTGAGAAAGGAACCCTTGCTTATGAAATTTATCAGGCAGAAGAAATATCCGAAAGGCATCGGCATCGTTGGGAATTTAACAACGAGTTCCTAAAGTCATTTCAAAAGGCTGGTTTAAAAGCTAGTGGAATCAATCCCGAGACCAACTTGGTTGAAATCATCGAAATCCCCGGACATCCATTTTTCATAGGGGTACAATATCATCCTGAATTGAAGAGTACTGTAGAGAACCCGCATCCGCTTTTTGTTCATTTTATCAAGGCCGCTAAAAAATATGCCCTGAATAAAGAACTTCATTCAGGAATGGTGCTCGATAATGAATTGATTTAATGAAAATATAATCTCTTCAGCCTCAAATTGATAGCGTATTTCGTTTCACTTTGTTACCTTTGATTTTCAACTTGAAATCACATGAAATTTGAAAAGAATTCGGTAATAGGAATGGTGTTGTTGGCTTTTTTGTTATTTGGCTATTTCTATTTCACTCGTCAGGCACAATTGGATTTGGAGGTTAAACAGAAACGTGACAATGATTCTATTGCTGCATTGGTGCCTATAAAAAATGATTCAGTTTCAATAAACCAGCCAGTCGATCAAAGAACAATAGTTCCAATTACATCAGGAAGTTTCCAACAATCCGGCATTGGTGAGGAGAAGCTTTATACATTAGAAAATGAGCTTGTTTCAATTGTACTATCCAATAAAGGGGGTCAAATTAAATCTGTTCTGCTAAAAAATTATAAAGTTGGCGACACTTCTAGTGTAAAGTTGCTTTCGAATGAGTTCAATTCAATTTCATATCTCATAAACACAAGTGAAGGCCAAACAGCAAACATAAAAGATCTTTATTTCATTGCATCTGAAATAGATAAGTCGGCCGATGGCAAATCAACAGTGCGATTTACGTTAGAGGATTCACTTGGCAGGTCGGTTGTGCACCAATTTAGCCTTCCTAAATCTGAGTATATGGTTGATTGGAGGGTGATTGTAAAAGGAGCCGAAAAAATATTTAGCGGTAATGCAATGAATATGACGTGGCAAGTTCAATCCAATCAACAAGAGAGGGATATCTTATCTGAAAAAAGAGAAACACAATTAGGGTTGATGGGCACTGATGGATTTGATTATTTCACGATGTCTGATGGCTTGAACAAAAAATGGGATGACGGATTGAAATGGATTGGTGTAAAGCAAAAGTTTTTCAATGCAACTATAATTGCTGAAAATGGGTTCAGTTTTGCTGAAATAAACTGCAGGGTTCCAGATGATTCACTGGGCATCGTGGCGCAAACTATAACAAATCTGCGTTCAACTTTCCCTGCTTCAAGCCAAGTTGAAATACCGTATAAAATTTATATTGGGCCAAATGATTTTTATGCTCTGAAGCAATACAAAATGGATCTAGAGGATATGGTAAATCTAGGTCAAGGATTTTATGCATTTGTGAAATACATCAACCGTTGGATCGTATTGCCTGTTTTCGAATTTTTTGGAAAATTTGTTTCTAGTCTAGGTCTTGCAATCGCACTATTAACGATATTCATTAGGCTTTTAACTTCACCACTTGTATACTCTTCATACGTAAGCGGTGCTAAGATGAAAGCATTAAAGCCTGAGTTGGATGCGATGAAAGAAAAGCTCAAGGATGATCAGCAAGCATTCAGCATGGAGCAAATGAAACTCTATCGCGCAGCAGGTGTGAATCCACTTGGAGGTTGTATTCCCGCTCTTTTACAGATTCCAATATTCTTTGCATTGTATAGTTTCTTTAATTCGAATATCGGGTTAAGGGGCGTTCCTTTTTGGTGGTCTAAGGACCTTTCTGCATTCGATCCTGTATTAACCTGGGGATTTAACTTTCCTGGTTTGGGAAGTCACCTTTCTATGTTTACCGTTTTGGCAGTTGCAACAAGCTTCTTGACTTCGCTCTATAGTATGAGCATGACACCTGATCAAGGAAATCCTGCATTGAAGTACATGCCCTATATATTTCCAATAATGTTGTTGGGTATTTTTAATGGGTTGCCATCATCACTAACTTGGTACTATACTGTGTCCAATGTTATTACATTGGTGCTGCAATTTGTTATACAGCGTTATATTATAAACCACGATAAAATTCTTGCTGAAATTTCCGCCAACAGAAAAAAGCCAAAGTCAAAATCAAAATGGCAGGAACGTCTTGAGCAGATGCAGGAAACACAGAAGAAGGTTAAGAGCATGCAAGACAAAACTAAAAAATAAGTATTTGTTGCTTTTAACATAATTTACCTTCCTTTCTATCTAAGGATCACTAACTTTATTTTTAAGAATTTTTAGTCAAAGATGAATAAGATTTTTGTATTGTTATTGCTATTTTGTTGCTTTAGTGTGCAAGCACAAAAGCGTTTTTCAGAAGGTTCTATACACTATGAAGTATCAATGAAAACACCTCAAAGTAGTGTTGTATCAAAAGCCGATTTCATCCAAATGGCAAAAGGGTCACATTATAGGTCAGAGCTTAGCAATGAGTTTGGAAAGACTATCACAATCTTTGATAATAAAGAAGGCAATGGTTGTATTTTACGTGAGTATGGTGCACAAAAAATCATGATACCCATTAATGAAACAAATTGGGATAAGAAGGTTGGACGTAATGAAAATCTTCAATTCAATTTTTCAAATGAAACAAAAGAAATCAATGGCTATACTTGTCAAATGGCAAGTGCTTTGATGAGTGATAGCAGTTCAATAGTTGTTTTTTTTACAAAGGAAATCATACCGGAAGCTTCTGGAATGGAACTTCAATTCTCTCAGCTTCCTGGTATTGTGTTGGAATATAAGTCTATTAAAAAAAATATAGAGGTTACTTACGTTGCTGTTTCTGTGAATTTTGAACCAGTTCCTATTCAAAAATTTGATCAACCCAAATCAGGATATAGAATCTTGGGTTTCGACGAGAGCAATAAGATAAAATAGAATCGAGTTACTGCTTTTGAGGCGTTTTGAATTTCTGTAGTATAACTTTATTCTTGTAGGGAATATTGTATTTGATGTTTCCCTTCTGATAGGAAATGACAGATTTAAAAGAATTGTGCCTATCATTTTTTACAAACCCAAACGACTTATTATCGTTG
>CAMBGO010000219.1 GCA_945866165.1 Chitinophaga pinensis
TTGTAGGCATTTCCTGTCTCAATAGCAAGTCCAACCTATTGGCAATTTGTAACGTGATTTGTGCCTCAGTTGAATATGTTCCTTTAGCACCTTGGTCTGTACCGCCATGGCCTGCATCAATAATGATGGTTTTAATCCTTGGAGCTTTGGCCGTTTGTGAAAATATAAACTCGGGATTGGCTAAAGCAATCAATGTAAAAAGTGCCCAAAAAAAGCGATTTTTTGTCATGTTTTAAGAGGCTTTTGCAGTAAATAGTTGAATTTCAATCTTCACAATATCTTACAACTTAAATTGATTATTTTTGCCCGCCAATCGTTATGCCACAAACTCACAGCAAATTTAGCTTAAAATATCTTTTTTTCTTGATTTTGTGTTCAGGAGTGAGCTGCTTTTTAACATTATCGATACAAGCCCAGAGTATGACTAGAACGGCTACTGGTGATACAACCAAACTTGCAGCAAAGAGTGATACCATAATCAAAACAACTGCTAAAGTTGATACCCTAAAAGTTAAACTATCAAAGGATTCAATAACCTCCATTATTGAACATAAAGCAGAGGATTCAATGGTTATGGATGTTGATACACGAAAAATATTGTTGTATGGCAAAACTGAGATTAAATATGACGACCTTCTTTTAAATGCACCAAAGATTGAGTTTGACCAGCAAACTCAGTTTGTTACTGCAAAAATGGGAAGGGACTCTGCTGGTAATGTAGGAATGGCCAGAATGAAGCAAAGTGAATCTGTTACGGTGAGTGACAGCATACAATTTAACCTTAAATCACAAAAAGGGTTAACATTTAATTCCTACTTCCAGCAACAAGATTTTTTCAATTTTGCCCAAAAAGTAAAAAAGATAAATGCTGAAACCATTTACGCACAAAATGGCAGATTTACTACTTGTAATTTAGACACACCTCACTTTGCATTTAGGTTCAAGAAGGCTAAGTTTATTACAAAGAAACTTGTTGTAACTGGCCCGGTTAGTCCCGAGTTCGAAGATGTTCCTATCCCGTTGTATCTCCCATTTGGCATTTTCCCAATGAAAAAGGGACGGCAATCTGGCATTTTACCTCCTCAATTTACTGTTAACCAAGATTTCGGATTAGGCTTAGAAGGGTTGGGTTATTACAGGGCTATCAGTGATTACCTCGATGCTAGGGTGGTTTTTGATGTTTATTCATATGGTACATGGCGAGGTAATTTTCAGCCAACATACAGAAAAAGGTACCGATACAATGGTAATTTAAACCTGAGTTTTCAAAATACAAAGTTTGCCTTCAAAGGAGATCCTGATTTTAATCAGAGCAAGAGCTTTTTTATTACATGGGCACATACAATGGATAGCAAAGCCTTGCCGGGTGTTTCTTTTAGTGCAAACGTGAATGCAGGAAGTAGTAAGTTCTTATCCTTGGTTCCCAATGGTGGATCAACTAATCCAGGTTTTCAGGGGCGATCAAGAGGTGCCGGCAATTACCTTCAACCATTGAATTTTACCAACCAACTAAGTTCTTCAATTTCATATCAGAAGAACTTTCTTGGATCACCTTTTAATTTATCCGTTAACCTAAATCATAATCAAAATACTACAACTAAGATAATTAACCTGAATCTCCCCGATGTTGCACTTACAATGAATACAATTTATCCTTTTCAAGAGAAGGAATCTTCAGGTGCTCCAAAATGGTATCAAAAGCTTGGTCTAGGATATAATGGTAATTACAAAGGGCAGGTTGCGTTTTATGATACTGCTTTTCAGTTTAAGCAGTTGATTGATACTTTTCAGTGGGGTGCTTCTCACACAGTGCCAGTTACATTGTCATTGCCATCATTAGGACCATTTCAGATATCACCAAATTTTTCATACAATGAAAGAACCTATGCCCAGAAATTCAATCGATCTTGGAATCCATTGTTAGAGAAAGTGGATACTAGTATTGAAAAGGGTGTATACTCCGCAAGAGAAGTCTTCTTTGGTTTGTCGTTCAGTACAGCTTTTTTTAGCACTTTTCAATCTAAAAATATTGGTTCAAAAGTGCAAGTCATAAGACATGTGATGCGTCCTCAGTTTAGCATGAATTACAAACCCGATTTAATGAAACCTTATTATGCTCTTACACAAGTAAATAAGGATGGTTATAAAATCCCCCTTTCTGTTTATGATGGTAGTATTTTTGGTCCTTTTTCACGTGGACAAAATGGAGGCTTTAGTTTCGGACTAGATAATAATATCGAAATGAAAGTACGGGCTAAGAAAGACACCAACGCTCAAAAAGAAGAAGGTAAGGAGGATTCTGAATTCAAAAAAATTAAGCTAATCGACGGATTTGGAATTTCAAGTTCTTACAACATGCTTGCTGACTCACTTAAGTTAAACAAGTTTAGTTTATATCTACGTAGTAATTTATTTGAAAAATTTAATATTACGGCAAGTGGTATTTTGGATCCCTATAAAAAGAATCCTAATACTGGAAGGGATATCAATGAGTTTGTATGGAAAGGCGGCAAATTCAGTCCTGGCTCCATTGCAAATGGTAGTTTGAACATTTCTACTAATTTAAAAAGTAAGGAAAAAAACAGGGACGAAAGTGATAACAAGGATCGAAGTGAGAAAGATGAATATGATGGCATGAGCAATGATGAAGTTCAAGAACAATTGGATTATATAAGGAGAAATCCTGCCGAGTTTACCGACTTTAACGTTCCATGGACACTTAATTTTTCATACTCAATGAGTTTTTCAAAGTTGCTTCAACCGGACTATACATATAAAACTCAATTTACTTCTAGTTTAAATTTCAATGGCGATTTCAGTTTAACTCCTAAGTGGAAATTTGGAGCCAACGGATTTTATGATCTGAGAGCGTTGAAGCTTCAATCATTTTCCACTTTCATCACCCGCGATTTGCATTGTTGGCAGCTTTCCATTAATGTTACACCTGTAGGTCTTTATAAATCTTTCAATATTACTATTAGTCCTAAGTCAGGCATCTTGCAAGACTTGAAGATTAATAGGACGAGGTATTTTTATACAAATAATTAAATATCAGAATTCAGACGTCAGAAGACAGACGTCAGAAATCAGACGTCAGAAAACAGATTCAATATCTGACAACGAAATATTAAACTTTTTACTGCAAATAAAAATTGGAATCCATTTGGGTTGAGCTCATCTCTCAGGTTCTCAATCAATATTATAACGTCTGACTCCTGACGTCTGTCTTCTGACTTCTGACGTCTGATGTCTGTCTTATAATTTCCTCCCACATCAATTGAAAAACGTACTCTTTCATTTCTATATATGTGTTGAATTTGCTAGGGGAGATAGGTTCTAGAAAACTCATACTTAACTTCCCTGGCCAAAAGAAAAATGGCTTATCCGATGGAAGCATTTTTTTTGTACCACAAATGATTGCAGGAATGATTGACTTACCAGTATCAAAAGAAAGTTTAAAAGCACCATCGTGAAAGTCTTTGAGAGGGTCATTGGTTTTATTTCTCGTACCCTCAGGATAGATGCACATATGCATTCCCTGATCAAGAACCCATCTCATTTTATTGAAGCTGTCTTTTCTACTGTTTTCATTTTTTCTATCAATCAATACTGAGCCTCTTTTGTAGATGATTCCAAATAAAGGAGTTTTCGCTAACTCAATTTTTGCAATTGTTTTATTGGCGCCTGGAATGCCAGGTGATGTAATTGGTACATCCATCATTGAATTGTGATTACACAAGACAATATAGTTTTCATGTTTCTTGAAGTGATGCCTGCCATTGATTTTTACATTTATAAAAGCGAGCTTATAAAAGATTGTCATCCATATTCTACAAATATTTATGAATACTTCAGTTCTTTTTGGCTCTTTTATGAATTTTGTTGCCCAAGCAGGAATGATGATAATTAGCATT
>CAMBGO010000220.1 GCA_945866165.1 Chitinophaga pinensis
TGTAGTGGAAACGCTGCTGCTGCAAAGGTTGTAGCACCAATCTGTTGTAAAAATTTTTTTCTTGATGCTTGACTGTCGTTACTCATAAAATACAGTTTAGTATTGATTATTTATAGCCTTAAATTACTTACTTTTCCTCTGTTTTTAAAGAATTTATTCTTCTTTCATTTTCTTAATGAAATCATAAATCAGGGTTAAGTTAAAAGGGAATTGCTAGAATTGGAATCTAAATGAAAGAGTTCTAAAAATAACGAAAAATGGGAAAGGAAGTAAAAGAGATAATTTGGGGGAATAAGAATGAAATCATTTTCATTATTTCTGCTTCATTGATTGCAGGAATTTTTGCAAAGCTTCCTGTGCTAACCGGCATCAATGATGAATTTTTTTACACCCGAAATATTGGATTTCTGGTGTTCCCTTTTTTGGCCGCCTATTTCGCCTGGAAAAAACACATATCACCGACGAAGGTTATCATTTCACTCGGAACCATATTGCTTCTTGTTACATATATCAATTTGCTTCCGGTTAACAATTCTAGTGATTCGATCATACTTTCATGTATTCATTTACCAATTTTGCTTTGGGGGATACTGGGATATATATTCATTGGAGGCGATTTTTCTGATTTAAGAGAGCGGACTCATTTTTTGCGTTATAATGGGGATTTACTTGTTATGTCTGGATTGATTGTGATTTCAGGGGGATTATTTTCAGCTATCACAATCAACTTGTTTTTGTTGATCGAACTTGATATTGTCAAATTTTACACTGAATATATAACGATTTTTGGAGCTGTCGCAGTTCCAATGGTTTCCACATATTTAGTTCAGAATAATCCACAATTGGTAAGTAGGATTTCGCCACTCATTGCAAGGATCTTTACCCCTATTGTTTCATTGATGTTGTTCATGTTTTTGGTTGCAGTGATCATAAAAGGGAAGTATCCAACGAATGATAGAAATTCACTGATGATTTTTAATGGACTATTGGTTGGAGTGATGGCATTGATATTGTTTTCCATCACGGAGGTTTCAAAGGATTCAAACCGAAAAGCAAATACGATAATCCTATTGTGCCTTTCTGCTTTAACGATTATTATCAATTGTATTGCACTCGTTTCAATTGTTGTTAGAATTAATGAATATGGAATGAGTCCAAATAGGATTGCCGTATTGGGAGCCAATATTCTTATTATGATGCATATCTTATTGGTATTTAAAAGGCTATTGGATACAGCATGGAGTAAGAGTAATATTCAGGAAGTCGAAAATGGTATAGCTTCATTTTTACCATACTACATAATATGGGCTGCCTTTGTTACATTGTTCTTCCCTGTCATTTTTGAGTTTAAATAGCTTGCTGATTTCCATTCAACAATTATCGCTAAAAATTCTTTTATATGAGATGATATTTTTTTGTCTTTTCTTTTCTTAATTGATATTATCATTTTGATCATGATCTTAGTCTAAATATAGCATAGCAACTCATTGGATATATTTTTTGCTTAATAATCTATTAGCTAACATTTTTTCATTTGCAGTTCTTATAAGTTGTATGTAATAAGAATATGTCTAGGCGTTCATTTTATTTCTATTTGTTTGACTTTGGTCATATGGATATACCTTTGTTACATATTTACAATTCATGGTTAACAACGCTCGGCAATCACATTTTCACATTATTCTTATTCTAGGATTATTAAGCTCCATTGGTCCACTTTCTATCGATATGTATTTGCCAGCTTTTCCAATCATTGCAAAAGACCTTAATACGCCTGTGTCCTCCGTAATGCTATCTCTCTCCTCATTTTTTATTGGCATTTCTTTTGGTCAGCTTATTTATGGACCCCTGTTAGAAAGATATGGTAGAAAAAAACCACTATATGCCGGCTTGTTCATCTATGCTATTTCTTCAATAGCCTGTGCTACAACGTATACAGTTGATACCTTGGTTGCGTTTAGGTTTTTTCAAGCCCTTGGTGGTTGTGTAGGCATGGTTGCCTCAAGGGCGATGGTTCGTGATTTATTTGAAGTGAAAGACAATGCCAAGATTTTTTCAACGCTGATGTTGGTTGTGGCCGTTTCTCCAATTATTGCTCCAACGTTGGGCGGATACCTATCAACTTATTTTGGATGGCGCTCTATTTTTTTAGTGTTGATGGCTGTGATCATTTTGATCATTGCAGGAATTTATTTTTTCTTGCCTGAAAGCAAGAAGCCTGATCCAACTTATTCTCTCAAGCCATCTTCTATCTTAAAGAGTTTCGGCAGCGTGATCCGCAATCCACAATTTGCGATGTATACTTTCACCGCGGCAGTTGCCTATGCAGGTTTATATGCTTACATCAGTGGGTCGCCATTTGTCTTTATGGTCTTGTTCAATGTTACTGAACAGCAGTATGGATGGATATTTGCCATTGTAGCTGCCGGTTTGATCGGAGCAACACAATTCAATACGTTGCTATTGAAAAAATTTAGTTCTCAGCAAATTGTTCAAACGGCATTGTTTACGCAAACGATCATAGGAGTTGTCTTGGTCTCCACTTCAATTTTTGATATCAACGAATTGTATTCAACTGTCACACTCATCTTTTTATTTTTATCTTGCCAGGGTTTTATATTCCCCAACGCATCTGCACTTTCAATGGCTCCTTTTGCGCATAATGCCGGAAGCGCTTCAGCTTTAATGGGTTTCATCCAAATGAGTATTGGCGCAATGATGTCGGCCGTAGTGAGTATTTTACAAAACGGTACTTCGTTGCCCATGACGGGCGTGATGGCACTTTGTTCTTTTACTGCTTCCCTCATGCTTGCTTTCAGCAGTAAGCGTCTTTTGAAAAAAGCCAGCAAGCAATTGGTTGAAGAAGAAGAGGTGGAAATGATTTCTACAATCTAGATGAGCTGATGCCTGATCTTCTTCAATTACAAATATTCACTCTTATTACTTAATTTTAAATCAAAGAATGATTTGTAGAAGGGCTGTGATATTTGTCACGAATCATTTTTTTAAAAACACGATATTTGAATAATGCAAGCACCACTCAAACAACATTGGGAAAATATCTATCAAACCAAACAGCCGAATGAAGTTAGTTGGACGGAAGAAGTACCAACTGTTTCATTGGGGTTCATTCATCAGTTTAATTTGCCTAAAGACGCTAAGATCATAGATATTGGTGGGGGCGATAGTAAATTGGTAGATCATCTTTTAGCTGAGGGGTATTCAAATGTGAGTGTATTGGATATTTCAGCAGCTGCTATCGAAAGGGCAAAAAAAAGATTGGGTGAAAAAGCGACTACTGTAAAATGGTTTGAAACTGACATTCTTGAATTCAAGCCAAATGATACATATGATCTATGGCATGATAGGGCGGCGTTTCATTTTCAAACTGAACCTGACAAAATAGATGGCTATCTTAATCTTGTTAAAGATGCTGTTACGGGTAAAATAATTGTAGGTACTTTTTCTGTTGATGGTCCAAAAAAATGCAGTGGCTTGGAAATAAAACAATATGACGAAGTTGGTATGAAGGATAAATTCGAACATGCCTCATTTAAAAATATTGAGTGCAAGCGGGAAGATCACATAACACCTTCAGGGGCTGTACAAAATTTTGTGTTTTGCAGTTTTGAAAAAAGCTCCTGTTAGATTTTTAAATTCTCGATAAATCTTAATAAGGCTGATATCCTTTCAATACTGCTTTTTTTGCAGGAGCTACTTCTGAAGCTTTGATCAATGAACTTTTATTTCCCCATGTATTACGAATATAATTAATCACATCCGCTACATCTTGGTCAGACATTTCCATGCCCGCCATTTCTGCATCATAATGAACACCCTTTACTTCAATGGGTCCGCGGATTCCTTGGGTGATTATTTTTACCAACCTATTTTTATCTGCAAGGCCACTGGTC
>CAMBGO010000221.1 GCA_945866165.1 Chitinophaga pinensis
GACACACCAGAAAAAATGGCATCAAAAGCAATAAAGTATATTGAAGACGGCGTCAAAATTATCAAAGTGAAATTGGGAAAAAATGGGAAAGAAGATGTTGAGAGAATTAAACAAATTAGAAATGCAATTGGCAACGATATTACTTTAAGAGTAGATGCCAATCAAGGATGGAATTTTGATACCGCATTAGACACGTTAAACACAATAACACCATTCAATATTCAATTCTGTGAGCAACCCATGCATCATAAAAATGATAAACTACTGCCAACATTAAAATCCTTGGTAAAGATTCCAATCATGGCAGATGAAAGCGTCTTTGACCATCATGATGCTGAAAGAATCATAGAATCAGGAGGATGTGATTATATCAATATTAAGTTGGCTAAATCAGGTGGCATTCTCGAAGCGTTAAAGATTGCTGACACTGCAGCAAAATACAACATACCATGTATGCTTGGTGGAATGGTAGAAAGTAGGCTAGCCCTCTCTGCAAAAGTACACTTAGCAATGTCGCACGACAATATCGTATTTTATGACTTGGATACATGCCTGCTCGGACAACTAGAAGACCCTGTTTCAGATGGAGCAATATATAATAACTATTACCTTGATCTACCAAACAAAGTAGGAATTGGAGCAGACATCCTACCAAGCTATATAGAAAATGCAGAACGAATTATTATCTAAAATAAAAAATATGTCAACAAAAAGAATATCAGACACAAAAGTTATCATGACCGAACTTGTATTTCCAAATGACACGAATTTTCATGGCAACCTGATGGGAGGACGTCTAATGTATTGGATGGATACAGCTGCTGCGATGTCGGCAGGCAAACACTGCAATATGCCTGCTGTAACAGTTTCAGTAGACAATATTTCTTTTGAAGCACCCATTAAACTTGGAAATGTTGTGCATATTGAAGCACAAGTAAGCCGTGCGTTTAACTCGTCAATGGAAATTCATATTATGGTTTGGGGTGAAGACTTAAGAGAACAATATAAATACAAAAGTAATGAGGCCTTTTTCACTTTTGTAGCGTTAGATCCAAATGGAAAACCCAGATCAGTGCCTCAAATTTTTCCAGAAACAGAAGACGAAATTAAAGTATACGATGGTGCATTAAGGAGAAGACAATTAAGACTTGTGTTGGCCAAAAAAATGAAAGCGGAAGATGCAACAGAATTGAAGGCCTTATTTACAAAGTAAATACAGCCCTATCGCGCGCCCTCCAGTTGATGGTGCCCTCCCTTTAGCATAAACTCCTTACTTTGCTCTATAGCCTCCATCACAGTTTCAAGTATTGCATCAACACTTGCAGCATAATCAATTTCCAATGGAGCCTTAAATCGAATTGAAAGCAATGCTCCCTTTTTCTTAAAACGCAAGCCTTTCCTCGAAAAAGCACGCCAAAAACCATTTATAACAACAGGGATTACAATAGGCTTTGTTTCTTTTATAATATGGGCAGTACCCTTTCTGCCTGGTGCAAAAGGCCTAGTTGTTCCTTGCGGGAAAGTAATAACCCAATTACGTTTTAATGCTTCGTATATCTTACCATAGTCATTCGCATCTACCTCACGTTGAATATCTTTTCCACCTGCACGCCACGTTCTTTTTATAGTAATGGCTCCACAAAGTGCAAATAAGCGACTTATAAAGCCATCTTTCATTGTTTCCTCCGCTGCAATAAAATTTACATTACTAAATGGATTCAACAAGTAATAAGGAATACCCAGCCTGTTTATTTTTCTCCATTTTACAGCACAAAATACATGGATAAAAGCAATTACATCCGCAAAATATGTTTGATGATTGCTCACAAACAATACATTTTTTTTAGGAAGATTTCTTAGGTATTCCGTGCCGCTGATTTTTATTTTATTTACAATAGCAATACCGGGATATGTGCATACTCCAATAACAGCATACATCAATTTTCGCAGTGGATTAACTTTTGAAAGCCGCTCCATATTCATTTTGTTAAGGTAAGTATTATTTATCCATTTACGTATCCTATAAGACAAAAATCAACATTGAAATAATTGACTTTTTATTTGTAATAATTCAATATTTTAGACCCAACAAAAATTTATCTATGCTACTAACAACAGCCATTTTTGATATGGACGGACTCATCGTAGATTCTGAACCGCTATGGTATGGAGCGGCAATTGAGGTATTGAATGATTACAACATACAACTCGATCAGGAATTATATAACACTTCTATTGGATTAAGAACAAAGGAATTCTTGCACCATTGGTTTACCCATTTCAATATAAACATAAGTGAAATCCCATTATCTGAGGAAAGAATTACAGATATTGTAATTTCAAAAGTTGAAGAATCTTGTATAACAATGGAAGGGGTTCATCATGCAATTGAACTCATTAAGAAAAAGGATTTCAAAATTGGACTTGCAAGCTCCTCTCCAATTTCATTAATTGAAACAGTGTTAAGAAAAACAGGATTGAACGATTTTTTTTCTATAAAAAAATCTGCAGAATACCTGCCATTTGGGAAACCCCATCCCCAGGTTTTTTTGGAATGTGCAGAAGCATTGCAAAGCAAACCAACAGAATGTTTTTGCCTAGAAGATTCTTTCAATGGGTTGATTGCCGCAAAAGCAGCAAGAATGAAATGCATTGTAGTTCCACATCCCGATCAATTCATAGAACTTCGTTGGAATGCAGCCGATTTGAAATTAAAAACACTTCTTTCCTTGACAGATCAACACCTTTGTGATCTTGAAAAATAACAAAGGGCCCTGTAAAAATACAGGACCCTTTATTTTATCAAAGAAAAAAGGATTGATTATCCCTCTTCCCCGTCTTCCATTTTCTTTTTAAGCTCAGCTAGAACGCCTAGATCACCAAGTGTGGTTTTCTCAACCTTACTTTGGATATCCTTTACAGCCTTCTTAGTTTTAGCAGCATCAGCTTTTTTCTCTTTTACAACAGCCTCTTTTTCCTCAGCTACTACTTGCTCGCATATGCGTGTATGACTGAGAACAATTCTTTTTTCATTGCGATCGAATTCTATCACCATGAAATTATTTGTCTCATCAGCAGCAATTGTTTTGCCATCTTCTTTCGATAAATGACGCGCTGGTGCATAACCTTCAAGACCATAAGGAAGCTGAACAACAGCACCTTTTTCATCTTTCTTCACAACGGTACCTTCATGGATAGATCCAATTGCAAAGGTTTCCTGAAGTGAATTCCAAGGATCTTCTTCTAGTTGTTTGTGTCCAAGCTGCAGTTTTCTATTCTCCTTATCAATGTTAAGAATCATAACATCAATTGAGCTACCTGATTTCACAAACTCAGTAGGATGATTAAATCTCTTTAACCAACTTAGATCGCTGATATGGATCATTCCACCAATGCCAGGCTCAAGCTCCACAAACACACCATATGGTGTGATGTTTTTTACTAAGCCCTTGTGGCGGCTACCTACAGGGAATTTATCTTCTACAATACTCCAAGGATCATTTGTAAGTTGCTTGATAGACAAGCTCATCTTTCGGCTGTCTTTATCAAGTGTAACTACTTTTGCTTCATACTCATCACCAAGCTTGAAGAATTCCTTAGCGTTTACAGGTGTGTTTGCCCATGTGATTTCACTCACGTGAACAAGACCTTCAACACCAGGGGTGATTTCCAAAAATGCACCATAGTCTTCGATATTGACAACTCTTCCTTTAACTGTTTCGTTTTCTTTAATATCAGTAGAAAGTGTATCCCAAGGATGTGATGTAAGCTGCTTAAGACCAAGACTGATCCTACGCTTTTCATCATCAAAATCCAATACAACAACATTGATTTTTTGATCAAGCTTGAGTACTTCAGAAGGATGGTTGATACGACCCCAGCTGATATCAGTGATATAAAGTAAAC
>CAMBGO010000222.1 GCA_945866165.1 Chitinophaga pinensis
TAGCCGATGATAGTGCAAAGTCTGCGCCATCCCCAGTTTCAAATGTGGTGTCGGATGAGATTGCAGCACATGTGTTGGCAAAGTCCGGGGTAATACCTGAAGAAGAGGTTGCTCAAAGTCCTGAAGTCCCTGCTGGTGAAATTGGAGCAGGTGAGGAGCAGGCTGATGCGGCGGCTTCATCAGAAACCGAAGCTGCACCCGAACTTGGGGATGCCTTCAATGGAGACGTGATGTTCAAGCACGTAAGCGACTTGAAACCTATGAGAACTGGAAAGAAAGACAAGAAGCCAAGGTTGCTTTAGATGGCGGGGGTGTTAAACGCAGCGTCACAAAGGCTATTACTACGAAAAGCGGGTATGCATCAAAGCAAGATACTGCAGGTGAAACCTATGCAGAGTGGAAAGCACGAAAGGCCGGAAGGGGATGGTTGATCAAGACAACATCAAATTGGGATAAGGCAACCGGAGCAAAAGAATTAAAATATGTTGAGATTGCACAAGCAATTAAAAAATTTAATGACCCAACACTATACACAGCATTGGGATTGGAGCAAACAATAAATGGGCAAAAAGACCATGATCATTTGGTAATTGAAAAATTAAAAAACAGGGCATAATGAAACTTGAAACGATTAAAGATTTTTTATTAGAAAAGAATGTCAATTGCATCCTCCATGGTAAAGGGGAGCAAAACTCCTTGGATTACATGGAGATTTTTTTTGAAGACAAAGAGAAGGGGGATTATGTAATTGAAATAGCATACATACCTGACCTTGAAGATGAGATTGATACCTTCAATCTGCTGCAATTCGTTGTGCCAATAAGAGAGATTGACAAAGACTATCCAAAGTCGATCGATTCAATGTTGCACAATATAAACAGGGCACTTGTAACACCTGGATTTGTATGTGACCCTGAAGCTGGTTTGGTTTACTATCGATATGTTATGCCACTATCAAAAGATGATAGCAAGGTCGATTTGAATGAAGTGTTAGAGATCCTTGATTTGTTGTTTTTTCAAGTGCTACAATACGCAGAAACAATTAAAAATACCAATACACCAACTGTATAGTCGATGTTAGTTACCTCATCTTAAGCTTCTTTTATAAATTTCTAGTTTCGGTATAATATATTAACAAATATGAATATATAATACATTGTAAATAAAATAAATAAAAACTTTTAATATTGAAGCTTTTATACTAATTTCACTAACTGACAATTAATATAGTTTTTCAAAATTTTTATGCCCGAAAAAGTTCAGACGCCTGTTCAGGATAATAAAAAAGCAGCTACTCCTCCACAACAGAAGGTAGATAGCAGTGCGGGTGATTTGGCGTATGCAGATTTCCGGACAGAAGTTGTTTCGCTTAAGAGTATGCAAGCTTTTGCTGATGACAGTCGAAGTGGACGTCAAATTACGCAGCTACAGGCATTGGCTGACGCAAGCAATCGTGCAATAAGAACTACTCAGTTGCAGGCCATGGCAGATTCAAGTAGTAGTGTAAAAAGAATAGCCCAACTTCAGGAGATTAGCAGCAGTAGGCAAACACATCAATTTTCTCAACATAAACCCATTCAACTTAAGGGAAATAATACTGGATTGCCTGATAATTTAAAATCAGGTATTGAAAATTTATCAGGTGTTTCGATGGATAGTGTGAAGGTGCACAAAAACTCTGATAAGCCAGCGCAACTCAATGCACATGCCTATGCTCAAGGTACAGATATTCACTTAGGAGCAGGACAAGAAAAGCATTTACCGCATGAGGCATGGCATGTAGTTCAGCAAAGCCAGGGAAGGGTTCAACCTACAACCCAGCTGGCAGGTGTAAACATCAATGATAATACCGGGTTGGAAAAAGAAGCTGATGTGATGGGCTCCAAAGCACTTCAGATGAAAACATATGATACCCCGCCAACAAGTTTACCAACAATCAATGGCGGTAACGATAATAAAGCACCATTCCAATTAGCACCAGCGCCAGAAAAGATAGAACGGTTTTCTCCTGAATCATTGAAAACTGCAGATGTAGACGAGCTTGATAAAAATTTATGGTTTAAGTCATCCCTTGGCATAGAAGAGGTGACAGCAACTGATGTTCCCTTGCCAAAGTATGAAGGACTCACAGCAGCTTTTCATACAACAACAAATGAATATGCAGCCGGAAGTATTCTTAGTCGAATAGATCCCCGTTACCATAATCCTGCTTCTAGGTTTGGAGGTGGATTTTATGCCGCCTCTGATAAAAAAACATCTTATGCGGAAGTTGCTGCGCATGAATTTGATAATTTCGATAATAAAGAGCCTGAAAAAGGATTATTGACTGCCGTTCATATTATAGAGTACAGTGTAGGTGGTGGAGATTTTGCGGATGCTACTCAGGGAAGACTTGCAGATCTAGTTCATGAGAATCCAAAAGCAATTGAGAAGAAGGTTAGAATGGACGAGCGTGATGGTATTGTTTTTAATTCAACCAAAGGGCCTGGTAAAAACATGGTACTATTTAAAAACTACGGCATCCTAAAAGATAAAGAAGGATTCAAAGGTGCAAAAGCAGGCTTTGCCAAATTCAAAATAGAACAAGGCAAGTACAGAAATCAAAATAATACTTAACTGGGGTTGAAAATAATAATTTAATAATGAAACTTTTGGAATGTAATTATCCCGGGTGTTTTAATTATTATTTTATTTTTTAAGTAACATTTTTGACTTTCAATAAATACAATAATTTGATTCATTAAACTTATTTTTTTAAAAAATAATCACAACGAATAAATAGTAAAACAAAATCTTTAGGTCATTTGAATTGTTAACTATTTTTATCAGCGGCATAAAATATTTTTTTAATCAAATTATTATAAATGAAATATTTACTAATCTCTTTGTTGACAACATTCTTGTTTGCTTGCAACACACAAAAAACTAATCAAGAAAATTCCTTACAATCTTATTTTGCTACACAGGATTCAGGAGTTCAAAATGGTAACATCAAGTGGGTTGAAATCGAAAGTTTTGGAAAAAAATTCAAGGTATGGACCAAGCGTTTTGGAAATAATCCCAAAACAAAAATTTTATTATTGAATGGTGGTCCAGGTGGCACCCATGAATATTTTGAGTGCTTTGAAAATTTTCTTCCCAAGGAAGGGGTTGAATTTATTTACTATGATCAATTGGGTTGCGGCTATTCTGATAATCCAAATGATACTGCTTATTGGGACCTTGATCGTTTTGTTGAAGAAGTTGAACAAGTTCGCAAGGCATTGAACCTTGATAAAAATAATTTCTACCTGCTTGGCCATTCATGGGGTGGTATATTAGCCATGCAATACACATTGAAATACCAGGATAATATGAAAGCACTCATCATTTCAAATATGATGTCGAGCTGTCCTGATTATGGAAAATATGCAGATGAAGTACTTGCAAAGCAATTTGATAAAACCGTGCTTGACTCGATCCGTGCCATGGAGGCTAGAAATGATTTTTCAAATCCCCAATACATGGGGTTGCTTCAACCACACTTTTATGAAAAGCATATTCTTCGCATGCCGTCTGCAAATTGGCCTGACCCGGTAGTTCGTTCGTTTGCCAAGATGAATCAATCGCTTTATGTTACCATGCAAGGTCCAAGTGAATTTGGCATCTCAGGTAGACTTACTAATTGGGACGTTAAAGCGCAACTTCCTAAGATCACCATTCCAACACTTGTCATTGGTGCACAGCATGATACCATGGATCCTGAACACATGAAATGGATGTCAACCCAAGTTAAGAATAGCAGCTTTTTATTATGCCCCAATGGGGGACACATGGCCATGTATGACGACCAAGAAATATATTTCAATGGGTTGCTGGATTTCGTGAAAAATGTTGAAAAATAATGCGTTCTTTTTTCCAATT
>CAMBGO010000223.1 GCA_945866165.1 Chitinophaga pinensis
TTTGATTTTTTGATTTCGCATGTATTTCTTTCAGCATTTGTGTTATCAATTTCAGAAAAATTGAATAAAAAATTCGCTGTTGTTATCTTAAATCTTCCTGGAACACCTACTAAAGAGTTCCCGTATCAGCCAGTGGGGTTTATCAATCACCATTTTTATAACAGAATTTCTTATAAGGCTATTAAATTGATTTGGCTAGTCTATAAGAAATGGATAAATAATCATCGATTAGAAATTGGCTTGCAGCGAAGTGATATGTGGCGTAAAGTATTTGAATCTGATATCCTGACCATTTATCCAATGAGTCGTGCACTAATTTCACAGCCAAATGATTGGCCTTCAAACACACAAGTAACAGGGTTTTTAAATTTGCCTGTAAAGCAAACAATTGTTGGTTATTATGATCAAGTACCCGAGGAATTGGATAGCTGGTTATCAATTGGTGAAAAGCCCATATTTATTGGATTTGGAAGTATTCCTATTCCCAATCAAGCGTTGATTTGTAAGGTAGTCGAGTCCTTGATCAGTGCAGGTGAGAGGGTTGTATTCATACTTGGTTGGTCAACAATTAAAGAACTTGCACCACACCCAAATTTAGTCCTGATTAAATCAATAGATTATAATTGGCTACTTCCATATTGTAAATTAGCAATTTTCCCTACAGGCATTGGAACAATAGATTGTGTATTAAAAGCTGGTATTCCCATGGTGCTTTTATCAATACTTGCTGATCAGCCATATAATGCAAAAATGGTTGCAGATAAAAGAGTAGCAATTCACATTCCATTTGATAAGTTGACACTAAAAAAACTGATGAAAGCAATTGAAGACTGTCAGTCACCTGAATTCATGATCCAGGTTCAAAAACTAAGTAAAATAGTTAATCAAGAGAATGGAGTTGAAGAAGCGGCTACCTTGATTGAAAAGTATGCAAAGCGTTAATTCCCAGTGATATTATTTTTTTAAATGTTGGTTATAAATAGGGTTAAATCAATACATTTAAATGCCTATTTTTGAATACTTTAAATACATAGAACACTTACAATAGATGAATAAGAATAGGAACGTAAAGCCACAAAAACTCCAATTAACTAAGCAACATCCCTTACCCCCTGAGGTTTTTGAAATACCTGACTGGCCTGGTCCTGGCGAAATAGACCTCAATATTCACGATTTCCCTCACAAGTCTTCTACGACCGAGTGGTGGTATATGCATGCTCACTTACCTGCTGCTGATGGTAAAAACTATTCCTTGTTTGCTTCGTTCTTCAGAAAAGCAGTCTCTTACGATAAAACAAAGAAAGAATATAATTATGCTCACTCTGTTTTGTGGGCACTGACCGACATAGAAAATAAAAAATATTACCCTACATCACTTGTTGATAGAGATGCCCCCCGTATTGGATTGAAAAGGATAAAAAAGGGTCATGGTACGAAGGATCCTTATTTTAAGAGGGCTACGATTGAAATGTTGAAGAAAGGTGTTGTTCCCTACCCTGATACATTGCTTAAAAAAGATCCAGTAGTTCCTTGGAATAAACTTGATTTGAATTACGATGGTCAGTTATTTAAAAAACTTGCTGATGGCAGTTATCAACTTTGTTTAAATAATAAAAGGCTTGATATTCAACTCGAATTAAATTTTCAGCCTAAGATGAAGCCTGTTAGACATGGGGATCATGGAGTTATTGAAAATTCTGCGGTAGAAGATTTCTTTTACTACTTCATTCCTCACTGTGAGGTGAAGGGCTATGTAAAATTGAAAAAAGACAAATCTGAAATTAAAGCTGGTAAAGGGTGGTATGACCATGAGTTCGGTGCCAAGCCGCCTTCAAAAGACACAAAGGAAAATGAAGATATTGCTTGGAACTGGATTGGTTTACAGCTTGACAATGGCTTTCAACTCACGGTATATGATGTGCATACGAAAGATACCGAACGAGGTAAAGGGATTCATCTAATTATGATAGATTCAAAAGGCCAAAAACACAAGACAACTGATTTTAAGTTTCAGCCTTATGGGGAAAGATGGACTAGCACAAGAACCTTTAATCGTTATCCGGTAAAATGGAAAGTAACCTCTGAAGAATTCCAGTTGGATTTGGAAATTTCTACAATCGTTGATGATCAGGAGTTCAGCACTGTTGTTTCAAAGCCAGCATTCTGGGAAGGTAGAATTGAAATTACAGGTACACAGAAGGGTAAAAAAGTCAGTGGCCGTGGTTACTTGGAAAGACATGGTCACTTGGAGACAGATACAATTGAATTATTCTTAAAATCTGTTTCAAGAACTACGTTGGCTTCTGTAAGAAAAGTATTGCCTTCCAACCCTCAAAAAGAAAAATTAGAGGAATTGGTTTCGGTAAAAGGGAATACCCGTCTGTTGAAAAATACTGATAGTGATATCTATAAAAAGAAATTGATTGCACCTATAAGGGAAATCACTGATCGAGGGGGAAAGAGTTGGCGTTCTTATACAACGCTTGCATGTGCGGATGCTGTTGGTGGTTATTCTCAAGAAGCAATCGATTGGATGGCTCTACCTGAATTAATGCATGTTGGTTCATTAATTATTGATGATGTTCAAGATAAATCAACCATTCGTCGTGGAGGTCCTACCGCACATATTGTGCATGGAGAGGCGTTGGCCATCAATAGCGGTTCTGCAGCTTATTTCATTGGTCAATCTTGTATTTACTATGGGCAACAGCCAGATGAAATGAAGGTTAAAATTTACAATTGTTATTTTGAAACAATGCGTGCTTCACATAGTGGACAAGCATTTGATATCAATGGGCTTGATTATTTAATGCCACGAGCATTAAAAAATGATGTCCTTGCAAAAAAATTACCTTTAATGGTTTTGGCGATACATCGTTTAAAATCTGGTGCACCTGCGGGATATCTTGCAAAAATTGGTGCATTGCTTGGGAAGGGCACTGAAGAGCAAATTTTTGCATTGGCCCATTTTTTTGAAACACTTGGTGTTTCATTCCAAGTGATAGATGACACATTAAACTTAAAGGGATTTAAGGATAACTTAAAAACAAAAGCAGAAGATCTTACTGCTGGTAAGATTACTTATCCAGTTGCACTTGCAATGTCTAAAATGCCTAGATCGGACCGAGCAAAATTGTGGAACATTATCCGTGCTAAAACAGACGATATCAAAGAATTAAATAAGGCAATTACGCTTATAAATAAATATGATGCAATCAATCAAAGTGAGCGGTTTGCAAGACTTAATTTAGAACGAGCCTGGAAAAAACTTGACCCTTTGATTGAAGATACAATGGTGAAAATCAGTATTAGGGCATTCAGTTGGTATGTTTTGGAGAGGACGTACTAGTAATTTTTTTATTGCGTGAAATACAGATTCAAAAGTTATATTTCTAGTTTATTCAAAAATGATAGTCCCGAACCTTTCATAGTCATGAAAGTTTTTGGTGATTGCCTTCCATGTCCAACTGGATTGCACTTTATCATAGTCAATACGATAAAAGTTGGCCCGCCACTTCATTCCCTTTGTTGGGGGAACATTTCTTAGTGGCTCTAATAATTTATATGGAATGAAAAATTCCGCAGTCCACCCAATAACTTTTCCATCTTTCTTCTCAATATTTGTTTCATGCCTTGTTTTTCTATCTCCTTCATAATGCCAAGGTCTCCATCCCAAGAACTGACCTTTATAGTTGGGAACAAGAATTGGTAGCTCTAGGTTCGTTGGAGAAACTTCATATTCAAAATAAATATTGGATGTTTCATCTGTCCAGAAAAAAGCCTCTACAACATCTTCCTTATAGATGTCGTCAAAATCTTCTTTCATCGTTGCAGTGATGAAGTTGTCTTCGCAACTGTAGAGACAATAAATGCCTGT
>CAMBGO010000224.1 GCA_945866165.1 Chitinophaga pinensis
TAGAGTAATTCTTCAAAACCGAGGTTCTAAAGCTAAAATTGACCCAACTGCTGTTGAAGAGTTACAAAATATCCTGAAAAATAATCCCAATCCTGATTACCGTTTAAGGGCCATGTGGAGTTTACATGTTACCAATAGTTTCGAAAGTCACCAACTTGAAAATCTGCTTTTGGATAAAGATGAATACCTAAGGTCTTGGGCTATTCAACTTTTATGTGAGGATAAATCGCCTTCGGAAGCTGCTTTAACTGAATTTGTAAAAATGGCTAAGGAAGATAAATCGCCTGTTGTAAGGTTATATTTGGCTTCTGCTTTGCAGCGCATTAATTCAGCTTCTGCCTGGAAAATTGCAGGCGAGTTGTCAAATCATGGTGAAGATAACGATGACCATAATTTGCCCAAAATGATTTGGTTTGCGCTTGAACCTTTGGTAAAAGCTAATCCAAAGGCAGGGTTGGATCTATTAAAAAATTGCAATCTTAATATGATTGCCAATTATACTGCAAGAAGACTTATTGATGCAAATGAACATGAATTATTGGTAAGTTATATTGAAAAAAGCACTAAAAATTTGCCCAGTATTTTGGAAGGGATGCGTGATGGGCTAGAAGATAGGTTTGATATTAAAGCACCTAAAAACTGGAATTCTGTTTATCAAAAACTTAAGCTGCAGAAAGGGCAAGTACCAAAGTTGGCAACACAGATAGCCCAGCGTTTTGGTGATAGAGATGCTTCTCAAAATTACCTTTCTATTTTAAAAAATAAAAACTCCACAGTTGCTCAGCGAAAAGCTGCTTTAAACATACTCGCCTCAGGAAAAAGGCTTGAGTTAAAACCTGAAATTTCCAATTTGTTCAACGATATTCCTATTCGAGTGGATGTAATTTCTGCAATTGCAAATTATGATGAGGAGAGTTTCGGGGCACTTATTATTTCTAATTATAATAAATTGACTGTTCTCGAAAAACGCCGAGCAATTGAAACCCTTTCATCTCGCCCTAAATATGGTGTGCAACTTACCCAGGCCCTTAAAAAAGGGTCTATTCCAAGATCTGATATTCCTGCATATACCGCACGTCAACTTTTACGCGTAGTGGGAAGCGGATTTATTGAATATTGGGGAGCTATTGAACAGGAACAATCACTCGAAAAAGCGTACATCAAGTATCGAAATGTATTAACTCCAAAAGCCCTCAATGTTGCCAGTGCAGTAAAAGGGGAAGCCGTATTTAAGCAAAGCTGTGGATCATGCCATAAGATGTACGGTACTGGCGGAAATATTGGTCCAGAACTTACAGGGTCCAACCGTTCCAGCTTGGATTATATCTTGTTTAATGTACTAAATCCTTCAGGTGAAATGCAGGATGATTACAGGCTAGTTGTCGTTACAACGAGGGATGGTCGTACTTACTCTGGCAATATCATATCTGAAAATGACCGACAGGTGACCATGCGTATAGTTGGCAAAGAGTCAACGAATATTAATAAATCTGATATTCAGTCGCGTGAAACAATGGCCACATCATTGATGCCGGTTGGAATATTTGAAACCTTAAAAGAAAATGAGGTATTGGATTTGGTGAAATATTTACAAACCAAGAAAAAGTGATAAAAGTCAATTTGTTTGGGTAACAAATTGAATAAAGTATTTAAAATATATTAAACTTTTACTATTGATAATTAAAACAAATTAAAAAAATATCCAACTGCTTTTTTATTTTTATTAATCCTTGAACGGCTACAGTCACCCAAAATATCCGAGGAAAATTATCCACGTTTGCATGGTGCCGAGATCGATATTATAAAATTAGTAATTTGATATATGAAAATAGAAATTGCCATTAAAACCATTTTGCTCTGTTTGACTGCGATAATAACTTCAATTGCAGAAGGACAGCAATATAAAAAGCCAAATATTATTGTTGTTTTGGCTGATGACCTGGGTTATGCCGATCTAGGGCAGCAAGGTTATGTTAACGATGTGCAAACACCGCACCTTGACTCATTAATTGGTAATGGAATCCGCTTTACAAATGGTTACGTTACTGCTCCTCAGTGTGCGCCTTCAAGGGCCGGCCTTTTGACAGGCCGTTACCAGCAAAGATTCGGCCTTGATGAAATACCCCATGGCCCCTTACCATTAGAGGAGATTACCTTGGCTAATCGCCTTCGTAAAGCAGGGTATCGTACAGGAATGGTAGGCAAATGGCATATGGAGCCAAATGAAGTTTGTGAAAAATGGATAAAAAGCAATATTCCGGATGCGGTTCCCAATAAACAAGGGAGGTATACCAATATCCCTATGGCTAAAAAGCTGCCGTTTATGCCGGAAGCCAGGGGCTTTGATGAGTTTTTTACAGGAGAAATGAATAACTATTGGTCCAATCTGAACCTGACAGACACTACACTATCTCCAGTAGCAAAGGGTATACATCAGCCCGGATTTAGGATCGATATCCAAACACTAGCAGCTTCACAATTTATAAAGAGGAACAAGGATAAGCCATTTTTCTTGTATCTTCCTTATTATGGCCCACATGTGCCTCTAGAGGCTACCGAAAAATACCTTAAAAGATTCCCCGGATCAATGCCAGAAAGACGGCGTTATGCGTTGGCAATGATTGCTGCTATCGATGATGGCGTTGGGCAGCTCTGTAGTTTACTGAAAGCCGAAGGGATAAGTGAAAATACAGTGATCATCTTTACGAGCGATAATGGCGCCCCATTAGGTATGACGATGGCTGATGTTCCTATTAATGATGCAAAAGGAATTTGGGACGGGTCTTTGAATACTCCCTTATTGGGTGAAAAAGGTATGCTCAGCGAAGGCGGAATAAAGGTGCCCTTCTTTATTTCGGGTGCCACCATACCCAAAGGAAAAATTTACCAGAAACCGGTCTCTACGCTTGATATAGCCCCTACTTGTTTAGCTTTGGCAGGGGAGCCTGCTGATCCAATACTTGATGGGACCAATTTGCTTCCTTACTTGTCAAACTTTAAGAAGGGTGCGCCACACACCGAAATATTTTGGCGCTTTTGGACTCAAACTGCCGTTCGTTCAGGTAATTATAAGTATTTGCAGGCAGGAAAAGATAAAGCCTTTCTTTACGACCTAGACAATGACCCGAACGAAAAAAACAACATAATAAATAAAAAACCGAGAATTGCTAAAAAGTTATACGAATCGCTGCAAAAATGGACCAAACAATTGACTCCAGTCGGGATTCCACAACAAGCATTAAGAACCCAAGAAGTTAATTGGTATAATTTTTATTTTGATAAAAATTAAGGGGTCGATACAGAACTTTCAAATAGATTTCAGATGTATAAAAAATATAGAAATATAAAATCGATAATGGTGTCTACTTTATTGGCAGCTAGCTTGTATAGTAACACTGTTTCTGCTTATGCAATTCCTCCAGCAAAGAAGGTCAAAAATATAAAGCAACCCAATGTGCTTTTTATAGCTATCGACGACTTAAATGATTGGATTGGTTGCTTAGGAGGACACCCTCAGGCAAGAACGCCGAACATTGACAGGCTTGCAGCCATGGGCGTTCTTTTTACAAATGCCCATGTACAGGCACCACTGTGTAACCCTTCTAGGTCAAGTTTGTTGACTGGCATGAGGCCATCCAGTACCGGTATTTATGGTCTTGACCCTGGTTTTCGCAAAGTGGATGTAACCAAAAATCTTGTTTCATTACCTCAATATTTCAGCAAACAGGGTTATTTTACGGCCGGTTATGGAAAAGTTTTTCATGACGGATCGATTGCAAAAGAACTTCAAAAAAATGAGTTAGATGTTTGGGGACCCGCACCAAGTATACCAATTCCATCTAAAAAATTTGTCCAAACACCCAGTCCTA
>CAMBGO010000225.1 GCA_945866165.1 Chitinophaga pinensis
TATAAATTTTCACCATTTTATAAAAGTCATCTTCCAAAAGAAAAAAATGACCTCCCTTCAATTGTCTTTATCTATGTTACAATTGCTTGTGTAATATTCTTAATTGCCCTGCCATATTTAAAGCCATTTATACTTAGGAAATTCGGAAAAAACTCACCTCTATTGCTTGACTATTTTCACTTGGTAATACCTTTCACCATTTCACTTTCCATATTTTCTGCACTTGAGTCACTTGCTTGGATAATTAAAAAAGCAGTGCTAACGAACTTCTTACGTGAATTGACATTTAGGCTAATAACCATGGCTTTGATATTATGCTGGGCTTGGGGTATTATTACGCATTATGATGTATTTATTTCACTGTACACAAATATTTTTTTCATTTCAATATTCATTTTGATTGTTGTTTTATTCAAAAGCAATCAATTCAAATTTCAATTTACACTTAGCAATTTATCAAGAAGGCTATACCCCATGATGTTCAAATTTGGAGGGGCCTATTTCTTGAGTGCCATATTTAATATCATTGCTAGAACAAATGATACGTTGATTATAGCATCCCAATCTTCAGGTGGTCTTGTTGATGCAGCCATATTTACCATAGCAACATACCTTATCACAATTATGGATGTGCCACAAAGAAGTCTTGTAGGTGCCGCAGTGCCCCAAATTGCTGAGGCTTGGAAAGACCATGATATCAAGAAACTCGAGAGGCTTTATAAAAAAACTGCTTTAAACCTATTAATAATTGGCCTAGCAATTATGGGTCTGGTCTTGATTAATATTCCAATTCTATTAAAATTTCTTGGGCCTGCCTACCTAGGTGTGCCACAACTCTTGATGATCATCGGACTTGGTAAGTTAATTGATCTAGGAACAGGATTGAATAGTCAGATTTTACAACTTTCAAAGCACTGGAAAATTGACTTGTTTACAAATATGCTTTTTGTGGTGCTCTCAATCATTTTAAATTATATCCTAACAAAAAAATATGGAATTATTGGCACTGCTTATGGTGGATTGATTGCCATCATAGCCTTTAATCTTATACGTTTCATCTATATCAAAAAAATATATGATTTGCAGCCGTTCACTTGGAGCAACCTGATGACCCTTGCAGTGGCAGCAACTTTATACATTTCGATTGATACCGTTCCAATCGTAAGCAGTTTTTGGACCACCGCTATTATCAAGTCCCTCTTTTTCATTTCATTATTTTCTCTGTTCATTATCAAGTTTAATATCTCCAATGATTTAACAGAGCTATTCAACTTAGCACTTTCTAAACTTAGAATTACAAAAAAAGAGGGATAATAAAACCTCTTTCCCTTTGAATTTAAATTGTAAATTGCCGCAAAAGCAATATCATTATGGATGTGAGAATGCAAGCGCTCAGCCGCGGTCTACTTGGAATGTTTTTTCTAATCGGCTTATGTTACATTTTAAGCAACAATAGAAAGGCAATCAATTGGAAACTTGTATCCATGGGTATCATAGCCCAAATCGGATTTGCAATTGGAGTTCTTACACAAGGGAAATATAATTTCTTTAGAATGCTAATCCAATGGCTTTCTGATAAATTCGTTCAAGTGATAGGCTTTGGGCATAAAGGTATTGAGTTCATGTTTGGCAACTTAGCTGATCCTTCTGGATCTTGGGGTTACACTTTTGCTATTCAGGCACTTCCGAATATCATTTTTTTTGCAGCACTTTCATCACTTTTATATTATCTAGGAATTTTACAAAAGGTTGTCTATTTCTTTGCACTGCTCCTAAGCAAACTAAAAGTTTCAGGAGCCGAATCGGTATCGACAGCAGCAAATATATTTCTTGGACAAACTGAAGCGCCCCTGATGGTAAGGCCATTCCTTGAAAAAATGAACCGAAGCGAGATTCTCTGCATAATGGTTGGTGGCATGGCAAATACCGCGGGCAGTGTATTGGCGGCCTATGTAGGTTTTCTGGGTGGCAACGATGTTGCACAACAACACTACTTTGCCCTTCACTTATTGAGTCAATCCATAATGAGTGCCCCAGCGGCAATTGTGTGTTCTAAAATTTTATTCCCCCAAACAGAAGCAATTGACAAAAATATTGTTGTAGGAAAAGAAAAATTTGGTGAAAATGCATTGGATGCAATTTCACTTGGAACAACAGACGGATTAAAACTAGCAGTAAATGTAGGTGCTATCTTAATTGTTTTCACTGCGCTTATGTATGTGCTAAACTGGATTTTAGGTACATTAGGATACTATACAGGATTGAATTCCATCATAGCTTCATTTAGTAATGGCAGATACGACTCACTTTCTTTTCAGATGATTCTTGGCTATTTGTTCTCTCCTATTGCGTGGATGATTGGTGTTGATAAAATAGATATGATCTCCGTAGGTCAACTGTTGGGAGAAAAAACCATTATCAATGAATTTCAAGCATATGTAACATTTGGAAAAATGAAGGCCACTGGATTAATTACTGATCCAAAATCTATTTTAATTACAACTTATGCATTGTGTGGATTTGCAAATATTGCTTCTATTGGAATACAAATTGGAGGTATAAGTCAGCTAGCCCCTACCCAGCGGAAAAACCTCACAGAATTAGGCTTTAAAGCTCTCATTGGAGGAACAATTGCCTGCCTGATGTGTGCTTGTATTGCTGGTGCAATAAGCTAAGTAAATTATAACTGTTTTTTTTACACTTGGCTGATGTTTAGGCTGATGCGGAACGTACCTTTGCAAAAATATCTTGAAAATGGCGTTGGCTGAAGAAAAAAGTAATGTAGTATTCCTTCCTGGAATCAATGGTGAACTCAGATCCATTATAAAAAAAATTGAAGAAAACAATAGAATCACTCCTGATGAAGGATTGTACTTATTCAACCACGCCTCCCTTTCACTACTTGGTTCCCTTGCAAATCGCATTAGGGAAGAAAAACATGGAAATACCACTTACTTCAATAGAAATTTTCATATTGAACCAACCAATGTATGTGTTTTCTCCTGTAAGTTTTGTTCTTACTCAAGGCTTTATTCAAAAAGAGAAGAAGGATGGGAATTGAGTATTGATGAAATGGTGGATAAGGTGAAAGCGTATGACAACAAACCGATCACAGAAGTTCATATCGTTGGAGGAGTGCATCCGAAAATGGATGTCTACTTTTTTGAAGAGCTACTAAAAAAAATAAAATTACACAGACCTGATTTACATATCAAAGGATTTACTGCTGTTGAACTAGACTACATGTTCAGAAAAGCAAAATTATCAAGGCTAGAAGGCTTGTCGTTGCTACAAAAAGCAGGCCTTGATTCACTGCCAGGCGGTGGAGCAGAAATTTTAGATGAAAAAATAAGAAATCAAATAAGTGGCGACAAGGTTGATGCTGAGGGTTGGCTTGATATACATAAAATAGCACATTTGTTGGGTATGCATTCCAACGCAACCATGTTATTTGGGCATATTGAAAAATATGAAGATAGGATTCAACACATGGAGCGATTGAGGACATTACAAGATGAAACAAAAGGCTTCAATACATTCATTCCACTTAAGTTCAGAAACCACGATAATGAAATGAGCCATATAGCAGAAACAAGCAGCATTGAAGACATGAAAACCTATGCCATGGCGAGGATTTACCTTGATAACTTCCCACACATAAAGGCTTATTGGCCGATGTTGGGTAGAGAGCAGGCACAATTGAGTCTTTCATTTGGCGTAAACGATATGGATGGCACCATTGATGATTCAACAAAAATTTACTCTATGGCAGGTAGTGAAGAACAAAACCCATCGCTGACAACTGATGAGCTAGTAGGTATGATAAAACAAGTTGGAAGGGAGGCAGT
>CAMBGO010000226.1 GCA_945866165.1 Chitinophaga pinensis
CCCAGTGAATATCCACCAATGATCAATTGACAATTGCTAAATTCATTTTTGTATTTTTTTGACAAGTCAATAGCAAATTCTTTGAGATCAACAAAAATCTCCGAGGTATAATCAACTGTCCATATTTCAATCACATTATTCAATGCCGAAGCCAGTTTTTTAAAAATCAAGCCTTCTCCTCCACCCGGAGGGAGCAAAAGCATTTTCAATCCAGATTCTTTTTTTTCATTTAGTCTGTAAAAGGTTTTCCCTTCAATTATATTGCTATTGTTAATTAATTTTCTGAGATCTATAATGGTGCTGTTCTCTAGCACATCTCTGTATCTGAGATTTTTTGAAAAAATATCATTTATTCTATATGTCAGATATATCAGCTTTAAACTATTTCCTCCAAGGTGAAAAAAATCAACATTTAATGGAATTTCATTTTGATCTATTTTCAGAATCTGAGACCAGATTAATTGTAATTGCCTGTGGATCCATTTCCCCATTTTAGTCTCAAGATATTGATTTCTAAAGTCCGGTTCAGGCAGTGCTTTTCTGTCAGTTTTTCCATTGTTGGTTAAGGGTATGGTATCTATGTGAATATAATAATTGGGTACCATATACGAAGGAGTTCTGCTCATTAAATATTTTTTCAACTCATCCGGCTTAGCCATTCCTGTATAATAAACAATCAGTTCAAGAGCCGATTTTTCTCGGAGGTTTTTAGCAACAACAACTACCTTGCCGGCACCTGCATGTTCATTTAAAATTTTTTCTAATTCACCGAGTTCGATTCTTTGGCCGCGTATTTTCACCTGATCGTCGGTTCTGCCAACAAACTCTAATTCACCAAACTGGTTCCACCGACCCAAATCACCTGTCAAATAAATTTTTTCCCCTTCTCTGAAAGGATCATGGATAAATTTATTTTTTGTGAGTTCCGGCCTGTTTAAATATCCTCTGGTGATTCCGGACCCTCCAATACAAATTTGCCCAACACATTCATTGGGAACAAACTTTAAATTCTTATTCAAAATATACACATACTCCCCCGCTAAGGGACGACCCAAAAAACAGGTGTCTACTTTCCCGAATTTAAAACCAGTACTCCAGACAGTTGTTTCAGTAGGGCCATATACATTAAAAACTTCTGTATTTGATAGACATTTTGTAATAAATGAAATTAAATTATAACCCATCGATTCGCCGCCAATCAGCAGAGTTTTTAACTGCGATAATAAAGTATGACTGTTTTCAATAACAACAATCATTTCAAGTTGAGAGGGTGTAATTTGTAAAATCCCACCCGGGTTTGCATTGATTTCGGAAAATAGTGAATCAACATTTCCGATCTGAATGAGATTCAATTTAAAACCATAAATTAAGGAGCCGATTAATTCAAAAGTAGATATGTCAAACGTATAATTCGTAACAGCAAACCAGTTTACCGCCTCATTATTATAAATCCCATTAAAAAAATATTGACTATTGGATTTTATGAAAGAAACCCATTGGCTATGTTCAACCATTACACCCTTTGGCTTTCCAGTACTTCCAGAAGTATACATGACATACATCAGGTCTGTACTCTTTATATCCGAATTAATATTTGAATTCGGAAAATTGTTCTTCTTGTCAGCCTCTTTAAAATTTTTAAGTTCGCGGGCATTAAAAACAAATTTTATATTTCCATCATTTTTTATAAAATCTTTTCTGGTATCTGGATATTCTGGATCTATGGGAACATATGCTCCTCCAGTTTTAATAACAGCCAAAATTGATATCACCATCCATTCGTTACGCTCTAGCTCAATACCAATTAAATCATCCGGATTTACCTTAACAATCTGCATTAAGTAATGAGATAGCTTATTTGCCCATTCATTAAGCTCTTTGTACGTCAGTTCAGTGTTTAAATATTTGAGGGCCGTTTTGTCTGGATATTGAATAACTTTTTCTTCAAATAACTGAACAGCTGTTTTCTGTTCCGGTCTTTTTTCCCCTAGTGGCTGAACCAGTCTGTGTATTTCATTTTGACTCAGGATGGAATAATCTTCCAGACATTTTGCAGAACTGTAAGGCAACGAATCCAAAATACCGCATAAATGATCCATCATAGTACTGATAAAAGCGGAATTGAACAAACTTGTGTTATAGTTAATCGAATATTCAATTTTGTCGGACGATTCATCAAATCCAAAACTCAAATCAAACTTTGCTATCTCAATACCACCATTTTCAAGGTGATAATCTGCTAGCTCAATTCCTGTAAATCTAAAAGGGTTCGATGAACGGGAATCCGTCTTTCTGTATGAAATGAGAATATCAAATAAGGGATTTCTACCGACATCTCTGCTAAGTTTTAATTCCCCTACCAGTTCATCATAAGGATACGATTGATGACTGTATGCCGAAATACAATTTTCTTTGATTTTGTTATATAATTCCTGGAAGGTATCCGAGCTTTTAAATTTATTTCGAAATACAATTGTATTTAAAAAGAACCCAATCTGACCTTCCAGATCAGGATGATCTCTGCCCGCAGACGGACTACCAATAATTATATCCTCCTGTCCAGTGTATTTATGCAACAAAATAGTTATGGCCGTCTGTAAAGCCATAAACATTGATCCTCCTTCTGAATGAACAAAATCTCTTAGTTTTTCAACAGATAATTTACCTAAGACCTGGTTTATAGTTGATCCCATATAAGATTTTTCCTTTGGCCGCTGGCCATTACTTGCCAGTTCAATGACGGGGATCTCACCTGAAAACAGGTCAAGCCAGTATTTCTGGTGCTCCTGCATTGACTCGAGATTCAGCTGGGTATTATGCCAAGCTGAATAATCTTTATACTGTATGCCTAGGTCATTTAAAACCGGCAATCGGCCCTCTAACTGTGCATTATAAAGCTCACTCATTTCTTTCTCCAAAACATCCATCGACCACCCATCACTTACAATATGATGCATAACCAATATCCATACATAACTATCATCATCTGTTTTGAGTAAATGGGATCTGATTAGCGGCCCTTCACTTAAGTTAAAAACCCTGTCTACCTCCTGTCGAACATAATTCTCAACAGATGTTTCCTTTGTTTCATCGTTGTAATCTGTGTAATCAATAAAGATCATATAGAAGCGTTGGTCATCAGGCGACAGTATTCGCTGACGTGGATTCCCCTCGCCATCTTCTAAGAACACAGTTCTAAAAGATTCATGACGACTAATAATACCCAGATAGGCTTTCTGAAATGCTTCAAGATTTAAAGTCCCTACAAGCTTCAAAACGTAAGGAATATTATAAGCGATGCTTACACCTTCAATCTTGTGTAAGGCCCACAACCTTCTTTGTGCTGACGAGACAGCATAGTCTGACTGCTCTTCGATGCGCAAGATCGGAGTTAAAATATCCGTTCTACGCTTAATATATTGTACAATTAATGGTTTATTTGTTCGAATAATAGCAAGATCGTCTTCATGAAGTTGTGAATCTGCAGAGACCTTAAGTTTGTTCCCGTTTAGCGACAAAATTATACCCTTACTATTTAATCGCATTATTATATCATCAATCATAACTCTATTTCAAAATTACTTTTAACATTGCCTTTTAAGCCATCGATCATTTTACCAAGACGATCTAATTCACTGTTCAGAAACAAATCTGAAATCAAAAGACTTATTTTCAATAATGAATATATTCTTGTTATCAGTCTAACAGCAAGTAAACTATTTCCTCCAAGTGCAAAAAAATCTGCTGTAATACTTATGGTGCTTTCCTGTAACCCCAGCACCTCCGACCAAATTTTCACCAGTTGCTTCTCCGTCTCTGTTCCCGGCGGTACATA
>CAMBGO010000227.1 GCA_945866165.1 Chitinophaga pinensis
GTATTCCTCCCATCACCTGCTGTTGTGATCCAGATTCATTTACTACAATACCGCAATCAGAAACTGCATAAAACTTTTTCACTTGTGGCTTGCCGTCTTTTTTTACTACTTCACAAATTTGTGCAACATAAGATGCATGTGAAAAATAAATGCTGAAGCCTTGTGACACATCCTTCTTCTTACCCCATGATGCTTTTTCAGCAACAGTCTTTATCACTTTCTCCATCCTTCCAATATCATACTTAATCGCGCCTACAGGTGCCGTTTTTGCTTTTTGCAACAACTCCAAACGCATCTCAATTGGATCTTTTCCTATCTCTACAGCAATTTCATCGAGAAAAGACTGTTCAGCACAAGCAAGAAAATTGGTAACGGGAGCACGCCATGCGCCGGTGGTGATAGGCGAAGCATAATCCGCAGAATCAATCAATAGGTTCTCAATTGCGCCTGAAGGAAAATTATCTTCACGGGTTGAATTGCCAACATTGATACCAACACCTCTTAACTTATAGCCGGTTATATTATTATTGCTGTCAATCGCTGCTTCAAATCGATAGCGAACGGCTGGCCTATAACTTCCTCCATTCATTTCATCTTCTCTTGTCCAAATAACCTTTACAGGTTTTTTTATGATGGAAGATACCTCAGCAGCATCAAGCACATAATCAAACTTAAGCCTTCGTCCAAATCCACCACCAAGGCGTGTTATTTCAACAGAAATCTTATCCTCTGGTATTTTCAACAAATCAGAAACTGCTTTTCGAGCAGAACCAGGAGTTTGTGTTGGACCTACTAACTCTACCCCATCTTCTTTTACATGGGCAAAGAAATTCATCGGCTCAAGGGGATTGTGAGGAATGAAAGGACATTCATATTCACGCTTGATGGTCTTGGCTGCTGATTTGAAAGCAGCATCTACATCACCATTCTTTCTTCTTACTGTTGATTCAGTGCCATTCATCATTTTTGTAAACAATGCATCATGGTCTGAAGAACTTTCGAGTGGGCCTTTTTCATTTTCATAAGAAATCACCAAGGCCTTTCTTGCTTTCAACACAGCCCATGTGGATGTACCAACAACCGCTACATTGTTTTTAAATCTAACAACATCTGTAACACCGGGGATGGCTTTTGCAGCTTGATCATCAATCGATTTTATTTTTGTTCCAAATGCAGGTGGATGCTGTACCATAGCATACATCATTCCTTCGCGGTAGAAATCAAGGCCAAACAAACCCTTTCCGGTAACAATATTTTTATTTTCTACATTCTTAATAGACTTCCCAATAAATTTAAACTGCTTCGGGTCTTTCAATTTCACATCAGTAGGTACAGTAATTTTCGAAGCTGCTTCAGCCAATTCACCATAGCTTACTTTTTTTCCAGAAGAAACATGCACTACAAAACCATTATCGGTGCTACAATCAGTTGCAGCTACATTCCACTTTTCTGCAGCGGCGTTGATGAGCATTTGCCTTGCAGTTGCACCTGCAGTCCTTAATCTTTTCCATGAATGAGGGATGGCACCACTGCCGCCAGTAAGCTGTCGTTCAAATTTTTTGGTATCGAGTGGTGGTTGAATTACGTTTACTTTCGACCAATCTGCATCCAATTCATCGGCCACAATCATGGCAAAGGATGTTTTAATATTTTGTCCAAGCTCTGGATTGGGAGATGAAATGGTTATCATACCATCTGCAGCAATCGAAAGATAACTGTTGAAATCAACAGTGGCTGCAAGCATGCCATCGCTTGTTAATGAAGGCATGGCAAATGCTTCATCAAACAAACTAAATCCAAGCATGAAGCCACCGCCAGAAAGGGACATCTTCTTAAGAAAAGAACGCCTGCTATTTTGTGTTGTTGTGTCCATGTTTAATTATTTTTTTGATGCAACTTTTACTGCTTCGCGAATCCTATGATAGGCAGCACATCTGCAGAGGTTGCCATTCATAGCAGTTTCAATTTCATCCAATGTAGGATTTGGATTTTTCTTTAAAAAAGCCGCAGCAGTCATGATTTGACCTGCCTGGCAATATCCGCATTGAGGCACATCAACTTCTTCCCATGCTTGCTGAAGTGGGTGATCACCTTTTTCAGACAGGCCTTCAATGGTTGTAATCTTTGCTGCACCAAGAGAGGATACTGGCATATTACAAGAACGGACTGCATTTCCGTTCAAGTGAACGGTGCATGCGCCGCACTGACCAATTCCACATCCGAATTTCGTTCCAACAAGTTTTAAGTTATCACGCAAAACCCACAATAGTGGGGTATCGGCAGCAACATCCACTTTTGTGGGTTTGCCATTGATGGATAGTGTGTAAGCTGGCATTATTTTTATTTTAAATTTAGTTTTTTATTCAGAATTTATCGTTGAATTCTTAAAATAGTTTTCAATTAAAGTCGAAAAATCAATTTTAAAATTCAATATTATTTCCCAAAAATACTTTTTAGGCCATGATACTGAAGCTCATTTACAACAGCGCCATCACTAGATCTCATCATAATCTTATTATACGGCACAGTTGGGAAGAATATTCCCGTCATAACCGATAATCCCCCATCTGCAAATACCTCTATGGATGTTTTATCTATAACCAAGGTCGTTTTCATTCTGCTGTCTGAAGAAATTCGTGGAGCTGTAGAAACACCAGCAAAATCCGGGTGAAAATCAGTCTTGCCCGACTTGGTTCTGTCAATATAGTACTCATTTTTTTCTTTATTAAACCCAAATACCAGTTCTTCTCCATTAGGATTAGACAAAATCAATTCAAAATTCTTAAGTCTCAACATATCTAAGTCAATTTGACAAGGGATTGATGCATTTTTCACGCGTTGCATTAGGTCAAATCCCTTTGAAAGTTCAACATCTCTAAAAGAAAGCGAACCAGATTGAATACCTACTATCTCTTTAACAGGTTTTGATGTAACATAATATTCACCAGAATACTTCTCTAATCCCAATTCCCTGGCTATTGTTAGTCCATTTCTCCATGTTTCTGTAGGTACAATATTGGCATAGAGCCAATTACTCATCCAACCGGCTAATATATTTCTGCTTCCAGTATTAGACCATGTTACACCAGCATAGTTATCAGGACCGAAATCCAACCATTTTATATTTTTTGAATAGGGCTTAAATTGATGACCATCGAAATCACCAACAAAATATTGTATACCTGATCCTTTGTTTGGTCCCCCTGGATTGATGTTTACGATCAATACCCATATTGTCTTTCCATCACGGTCAAAAGAAATTAAATCAGGACATTCCCAAACGCCACCATGTGCTCCATTATTTAATCCGAATTCAGTTTCCTTGTTCCATACTTTTAAGTTCGTAGAACTATAAAAATTCAGGTGATCGGCTACTGCCAACGACATGATCCATCGCTGTGTTGGCTCATGCCACATAACCTTAGGGTCTCTAAAATCCGGATTATTAGGACTTCTCAACACAGGATTGTCTGAATACTTCACCCATGTTTTACCTTCATCAAGGCTATATGCTAAGCTTTGATTCTGAAAATCTTTCCTTCCAGCTTTGATTGCTTTTTCATCATGATGAGTGAAAATAGCAACCAGCGGTGCTTTTCCGTCCTTACCAAATCCACTTGTATTGTTTTTATCCACCACTGCGCTTCCAGAAAAAATGGTTCCAAGATCATCAGGATAAAGTGCTATTGGTTCATGTTGCCAGTGAATCATGTCCTTACTTGTGGCATGCCCCCAATGCATTGGTCCCCATACAGCAGCATTTGGATTGTGCTGATAAAACAAGTGATATGTTCCATTTTG
>CAMBGO010000228.1 GCA_945866165.1 Chitinophaga pinensis
TAGGTCCTGGAGTGCAAAATATTAGTTGCTATAAAATTGTCACTAATAATTATACAATAACAATCCCAAATAATGCTGCTGCAATTTTGAATCCCGGTGAGACATATCTAATAGCTGGAGCTTCACAATTGACAGGATGCGGTAAAAATAACGCCCCCATTACGGCGAATGTAGACTTAAATTGGAATTCACAACTAGATTGTATATATCCTGGCCCAGTTTCGCCAGCAACAACCATACCAATCAATGGTTTTTTTTATACAACTTCTAATAACAAAAGCTACCCAGTTGTACTGTACAACTCAAGTTTTACCTTAGTTGATGCAGTTCGAACTCCAGGTAGCACGTTGGAAACTGGGACAATAAGGAATAATCCAACAGTTGGAAGTGCATGTGTAAGCTAACCTATTACATTGCCAAATATATCATCACCAGTCTATGAGGTGCTGGGCCCCAACAGTGGATCCAACTCTAGTTTTGCAAGAAGTTCGGATGGTTCATGCGCCTGGAATAAAGATGCAGGAAATTCAACACCTGGTTTATCAAACACTAATTCAAGTAGTATAACTCAAATTGAATTATCTACATCAACATCCTCATCATGCGTACAAACAGTTAATATAGCAATAGATGCAAGCTTCAATTCATTTACTTCTTACAACTGGGAGCTTTCATCATTATCATCTAACACTGCAATTCAGTCAGGACAAGATTTAGATTATCCGCCAACAAGTTTTTCAATTTTAGATCTTTCACCTGATAGCTATAGACTTTTTTAATTCCTACTAATGGGTGTAGTGAAGCATCATTAATATTTTCTTTTTCGTGCACTCCACCTCCAACCCCTCTTCCGATCAAACTAATTAATTTTTCTGCATCCCAAAATGGCATAAAGAACAAATTTGACATCACAATCGATGCAGATGCGGAATTGGATCAACTGTTCTTGGAATCTTCTTCAAATCCAAAATTATTCTCAAAAGTTGCTGACATTCCATTTGAAAATAGAAAAGGTGACCAAAAGATAAACTTTGAACTGCCTGTTACAGCAGATGAGTTTTTTCGATTGGTAATGGTAGATATTTTTGGTAAAAAAATCATTTCACAGATTATCAAAATAAAAAATAATACCCAAGATCTTGATATCAAGGTTTTCCCCAACCCTTTTCAAGAATTTATCAGCTTACAACATTACTCAAGAAATGAAGACATGCTTATAGCCTATCTTCTTTCTACCAATGGCGCCATCCTTAAAGAAGAAAATTTCAAACTTTCTCGCGGGTTAAACGACTTTAAAATTAGTACTGCCGGGCTTATTAAAGGATCCTATATTTTATCACTGAAAAAGGCAAGTAGCCCTGAAATTCAATTTAGTAACATCGTTAAGCAATAAAAACTGCGACTAGTCTTAAAAGAAGTTATCGGTTATCAGTTATCGGGTATCATTTGATGGAAATCAGACATGATAACTATAACAACAGACAACTGATAACTGACAACAGACAACCGACAACAAACAACCAACAACATTTTAATTAACTTCAGTTCAATTCAATATCTTTGAACAAATCTTTTAGACCCTTGTTTTAAAAGAGCTACAACCTCAATAAACATGATGCAAATAGAACCAGGAGACTTGCTAAAAAACATAAATTCGCCTGCCGATTTGAAAAAAATTGGTAAGGATGAGTTACATAAAGTATGCGATGAACTTCGTCAATACATCATCGATTTAGTTAGCGTTCATGGTGGACATTTTGCGGCAAGTTTGGGTGTGGTGGAATTAAGCGTTGCTTTGCATTACATTTATAACACCCCCTACGACCAACTGGTATGGGATGTAGGCCATCAAGCATACGGCCATAAGATCCTCACAGGCAGAAGAGATAATTTTCATACCAACAGAAAATACGGCGGGCTCAGCGGCTTTCCAAAAAGAAGCGAAAGCGAATACGATACGTTTGGCGTTGGACATTCCTCCACCTCCATTTCAGCAGCACTTGGCATGGCGATTGCGGCAAAATACAAGGGCGAAACCAACCGTAAGGCTATTGCAGTGATTGGTGATGGCTCTATGACAGCAGGTATGGCATTCGAAGCCATGAACCACGCAGGTGTAGCGGATTCGGATGTGTTGATCATCTTGAATGACAATTGCATGAGCATTGACCCAAATGTGGGCGCACTGAAGGAGTACTTAACAGACATTACGACTTCCCATACTTACAATAAAATAAAGGATGATATCTGGAATCTCTTAGGCAAGCTTCCCATGGGTGGAAACTTCACCAGGGAAATTGCAAGTAAATTGGAACACAGCGTTAAAGGTTTCATCAACAGCAGAAGCAACCTTTTTGAATCCATGAAGATTCGGTATTTCGGACCAATAGATGGACATAATATCTCAAAATTGGTTGATACACTAAATGACCTAAAAGATATTCCTGGTCCTAAGCTCCTGCATATCATCACCACCAAGGGTAAAGGATATGCACTTGCAGAAAAAGACCAAACCAAATGGCATGCTCCCGGTTTGTTTGATAAGGTAACAGGAGAAATTTACAAGAAAACATTCGATACGCCACAAGCTCCAAAATACCAGGATGTTTTCGGTAAAACCCTACTTGAACTGGCAGAAAAAAACAATACTATATTTGGCATCACACCAGCGATGCCCTCAGGATCGTCATTAAAGATCATGATGGATGCGATGCCTCACCGTGCTATTGACGTTGGCATCTGTGAACAGCACGCTGTTACACTCAGTGCAGGTATGGCCACTCAGGGCTTGAAAGTTTTTTGTAACATTTATTCTTCATTCATGCAACGTGCATATGACCAGGTGGTGCATGATGTGGCGATTCAAAACCTGCCAGTTGTATTTTGCCTAGACCGTGCAGGACTTGTAGGTGATGACGGACCAACACACCATGGAGTATATGACATTGCTTATATGCGTTGCATCCCTAACATGATTGTTAGTTCACCCATGAATGAATCCGAATTAAGAGACCTGATGTATACATCACAATTGGATTCAACCAAGAATCCATTTGTCATTCGTTATCCAAGAGGTGAAGGCGTAATGCCCGAATGGAAAACTGAAATGAAGGAAGTACAAATTGGAAAGGGAAGAAAATTAAAAGACGGAAAAGACATTGCGATATTGTCATTCGGACACCCAGGTAATTTTGCTGCAACAGCCATTAGAAACTTAAAATCTGATGGCATAGAACCTGCTCATTATGACATGCGCTTTGCAAAGCCACTCGACGAAGAGATGCTTCATGAAGTATTCGCTCGCTATAGCAAAATCATCACAATAGAAGATGGTACCATTGTTGGTGGAATTGGATCAGCAATACTTGAATTCATGTCACAACATGGATACAATGCTGCAGTAAAGATGCTGGGCATTCCCGACAGAATCGTAGAACATGGATCGCAAAAGGAATTACACCGTGAGTGTCATTATGATGCAGAGGCAATCGCTGAAACAGCCAGGGAAATGATGAAAGATGCCGTAAGCGTTATGCAATAATTTCAGCAGGTTGGTCTTCTGGTCTGTTATCATTGAATTCAATGATAAAATTATTTCGGCCCTCCCCTATAATAATTCCCAGGTAACTTTGTTGGATCAATTCCAAGATGGTAAGAAAAAAGAAAATTGCTTGAAGCCTGTCTTGGCAAACATCAAATAACTTCTCAAAAGACATTGTTTTTTCCTCTTTGCTAGTCTTCAAAATATATTCCCTACTCTCCTCCATGGTGTAATTGTAACGGTACACA